>CANGSN010000004.1 GCA_947455805.1 Planctomycetota bacterium | reverse complement strand
TCGGCGTCGGGATAGCCAACGACGAGCTTCATCAAGAAGCGATCTGTTTGGGCCTCGGGCAATGGCCACGTGCCTTCGAACTCGATCGGGTTCTGCGTGGCGACGACGAAGAACGCGTCGTCGAGCCCGTGCGTCTGGCCGTCGAGCGTCACCGAGCGTTCCTGCATCGCCTCGAGCAGCGCCGACTGCGTCTTCGGCGGCGTGCGGTTGATCTCGTCGGCGAGCAGCAGCTGGGTGAAGATCGGGCCCTTGCTGAGCGAGAAGCGGCCGGTTTGGAAGTCGAACAGGCTGGCGCCGAGCACGTCGGCCGGCATCAGGTCCGGCGTGAACTGCACGCGGCGGAAGTCGAGCTGCAGCGACTTCGCGACGCTGCGCGCCAGCAGCGTCTTGGCGGTGCCGGGCACGCCTTCGAGCAGCGTGTGGCCGGCGGCCAGCCAGGCGGTGAACAGCAGGTCGACGCTGTCGTCCTGCCCCATGACGACGCGGCCCACCTGCTCGCGCAGGCGGCGGCCGACGTCGGCGATCTCAGCGACTGCCATGAACGATCTCCGTGACGATGCTGCGCACGCGCTGCGCCGCCTGCAGGGCTTCGCTCGCTCGTTGTTCGCTGAACGTGCCGCGCAGCAGCTCGGCCAGTTCCTCGCGCCGCCGCGGATCCCCGATCCGCGCCAGCAGCCATTGTTCGTTCTGCTCGTGGCCGAGCCCGCGCCCGGCCCCCAGCTGCGTCGCCGCGCGGGCGACCTGCTGGCGGAAGTAGCGGTGCGCCGCGTTCGGCACGTGCTTGTGCCCGCGCAGCAGCGCCACCACGTTGTCGATCAGGAAGGCCTTGCCGGCGCCGATCGCCGGCGGTTCGGCGAGCACCGGTCCGAAGCGGCCGTGCGCGATCCAGACGACGAACAGCGCGAGCAGCACCAGGTGCACCGTCACCAGCACCAGCGGGAACTCGCCCATCGCCTGCCAGATGCTCGGCGAGTGCAGGTGGCCGTGCAGCGTCTCGTCGACGATCAGGCCGCCCTTGCGCGTCAGGTCGTCGACGATGCGCAGCAGCAGTTCGGCGTTCTGGCTGCGGCCGAGCCCGTGGTTCTGCAGCAGGTCCGGATCGGCGAGCACGTGCGCGTCGCCGAGCCGCGCGAACAGCACGCCTTCGGTGCACTCGACGATCGGCTCGAGGTCGCGGTGCCGCTGCAGCAACTGGGCTGGCGCCACCAGGTCGGGCACCGGCCAGCCATCCGGCGCACGCCAACCGCTGACGCGGTCGAAACGCTGCACACCTTGATGGCGGCTGAGGAACGGGCGGAACAGCCGCAGCACGTCGTCGACCTCGCCGACGTCGACGAGGCCGGTCGCGGCGTTCCAGCCCGGGCGCATCGGGTCTTCCAAGCCTGTGCGCTTCGGCAGCACCAGCAACAGCGGCGGCCGCTGGTCGTGCCACGCCTTGATGCGGTCGTCGTCGTCGTCGCTGTACGACGTCTTGGGCTCGGCGACGATCAGCAATCCGCATTCGCCGAGGTTGCGGTCGGTGCGCAGCTGCGTGACCGAGCGACCGTTGTCGCGCAGCCACTGCAGCATGCCGTGGTGCCCGATCGCGGAACGGCTGTAGCCGTCGGCGGACGCGGCGCCGCCCTTGCCTTCGCCGGGACCGCGCAGCAGCAACAGCAGCGAAGCGCCGAGCGACAGCACGACCAGCAGGGTCAGCCAGCGCGCCTTCTTCGCCGAGACCAGCGTCACGGGCGTTGGCGACACGCGTCCTCCCAGCGCTGCAGCTGTGCGCACGCGGCGTCGTAGTCGGTGCGTTCGGCGGATCGGCCGGCGTAGCGAACGACCTCGGTGGCGGCGACGAGATGGCCGAACGCGTCGCGCGGCAACGCCGCGTCGTCGATCCGCGACAGTGCGCCGCGCGCGGTGCAGTGCTTCGGCAGGCGGCCGCCGCGCTCGACGAAGCGCACGATCGCGCGCTGCAGCACGGCGTGCAGTGCTCCGGCGAAGTCGCCGGCGGCGGCGAACCGTTCGTGGTCCGGCAGTGGCTGCTCGGCTGGCGCTGGTTCGGCCTTGGGGGCGCTGGGCGCGGCCACGACCGTGGTGCGCACGACGACCGGGCGGCTGCGTTCGGCGAGGCCGCGCACGATGGCGACGACCAGCAGCACGGTGGCGCCGCCGACCACGGTCCACAGCAGCACCTCGGCGATCGCCGCTCCGCCTTTGCCGAGCGAGAAGAAGGAATCGTCCTCGTCGGGCCCCGTGCGGCGGCGTTTGCCCGAGTTGCCCCCGGCGCCGCCGCCAGCACCTTCGTGTTCGCCCGGCAGCGACGTCTGGCAGCCGGAGCGCTCCAGCAGCTGGCGCGCGCGCGACGGTTCTTGCGCCGTCGCCGAGGCCGCGAGTGCGAAGCCGAGCAGCAGCGGCAGCAGCAGACTTCCCGGGTGGCGGCGCATCGTGGCCGACGGACGCTAGCCGTGCCCGCGGTCCTTGCAAGCGGCGTCGGCGCTTGTGCTCGTGGCGCTTGCGGCTAGAACGCGCGGCCCAAGAACTCGGGAGAGTCCGTGACCACGACCCGCACGACCGCTACTCGCCGCTATTCGCTGCCGTTCGGCGACCTGCTCGGCCAGACGCTGAGCATCTACTTCCGCAACTTCGTCCCGTTCACCGTGCTCGGCGCCATCGTCCTGGCGCCGTGGGCGGCGATGGTTCTGGGGGTGCAGAGCCGCTTCGATCCGTCGTCGAAGGACTTCGACGTCGACGATCTGCCGATGTTCGCGGTGGTGTCCCTCGGCAGTGCCTTGCTGCAGATGGTGCTCACCTTCCTGCTGACTGGCGCGCTCTCCTATGGCGTCGTGCAGCAGCTGCGGGGCAATCCGGCGCGGATGGACCAGGCCCTGATGATCGGGCTGAAGAACCTCGGCCGCGCACTCGGGACCGGCATCCTGGTCGGCCTCCGCATCGCGCTCTTCTCCCTGCTGCTGTTGATCCCAGGCATCATGGAAGCCGCGCGACTCTACGTCGCCATCCCGGCAGCGGTCATGGAGGAGCGTGGTGGCGGTCATGCGATCGAGCGCAGCAAGTCCCTGACGGATGGGTCGCGCTGGCCGATCTTCGGGGCCCACATGGTGGTCACCATCGCTGGCGTGATGGTGCTGGGGATGATCGGGTTCGTGGTGATGATGTTCGCAGGTGGGCTGACGGGAGGTCCCAAGCCGCTTGCGGTCGATGTGGTGACGATCGTCTTCACCATCGTCGTCCAGGGCCTGACGGCGACCATGGGAGCGGTCTGCTACTTCCTGCTGCGCCGTGGCAAGGAGAACGTCGACCCCGCCACCCTGGCGTCCGTGTTCGACTGACGCTCGCGCTTCGCGCTCGAGCTGAGACGCCCCCTCGCGTTCGCGGCCCGGATGGCCGATACCTGCGCCCATGCAGATCACCATCCGTCACTGCCACTCCTGAGGCTTCGGCCCTCGCGCGGCAGGTCTTGCCGCCTACATCGAAGACGCCCTCGACCTGAAGGTCACCCGCGAGCACGGCTCGCTCGGCCAGTTCGACGTGCTCGTCGACGGCAAGGTGATCGCCAGCCGCCAACGCGGCGCGCCCGGCGGCGGCTGGCCGCAGCCGGAGCAGGTGATCGCCAGCATCGAGGCGCTGCAGCAGGGTTCGAAGCCCGGCGGCTGAACGTCGTCACCGCGCGCTGGCATCGGGCCTGGGCAGCGACGGCGGGACGCGCCATCATCGGCGCGGGAACCACACCGGCCCGCCGCCGTCCAGGCACAGCATGACCACGTTCGACCGCCGCCGCTTCTTGTCCCGTTCGCTCGCCGCTGCCGCCGGCTTCGCCGCGGCCCCGACCTGGTTGGCGCGCGCGTTCGGCCTCGGCGACGCGTCGCCTGCCGCCCAGGATCCGCAGCCTGCCGCCGACCCGGTCGCCACCTGGCGCAAGGAACAGCTGACGAAGGCGATCGCCGCCGCCAAGTTGCACGGCAAGCCGCTGCTGGTGCTGGTGGTGCCCGACGACCAGCCCGTCGTCTGGGACGCGAGCCACTGGTTCGGCGCCTGGCTGACGCACGGCGACGCGCTGGCGCGCGAGACGTTCGGCCTGTGCACGCTGGCGTGTGCGCGCGTGGGCGAAGTCGAGGCGATGGCGGGCGTGCACGGCGACGCCGTGGCGAAGACGACGAAGACGGTGACGATGCTGCTGGTCGATGCGACGCGCGCCGGCCAGAACGTCGACAAGCCGGTGCGCGCGACCCGCATCGAGCCCGAACTGCCGATCGTGCCGCCGCCGAGTCGGATGCCGGGCGACGACGAGAGGCCGGGCGACAGCGACGCCGCGGCGACGCGCCGCAAGGGCCTCGCGACGATGACCGAAGCGCTGCAGGCCGGGCTCGCGCAGCACGGCGCCAACCTCGCCGAATTGGCGAAGGCGTCGCTGGCGACGCTCGACGCGACGCAGCAGCAGGCGCTCGCTGCGTGGGTGAAGGACGGCACGGCGACGCCGCCCGAACTGCTGGTGCGCGGCCTCGCCGAACTGCGCCGCAGTGTCGCCGATCTGCCCGAGGCGGTGCGCACGGCGCGGCTGGCCGAGCTGGGAAAGGCGATCGAAGCGGTGGTCGTGAAGCAGCAGGTCGCCGGCTCGCGGTGGCAGGTGCCCGGCGGCTGCGTGTCGCAGTTCGAGGTGCCGACCGAGGACGAGAAGAAGATGGCGTCGATGCTCGCCTGCGGCATGGGCATGGTGTCGCCGCTGTGCGAACGCTTCCTGAGCTTCTACTCCGTCGGCTCCTGAACCCGGCGCCGTCGGTGCCGTTCCGCGTCCCATGTCGCCAATCGATCGTCGTTCGTTCGTCGGCCACACACTGACGGTGCTCGGTGCTGCGGCGGCGCCGGCCTGGCTCGCGCGCGCCTTCGGGTTCGCTGCCCCTTCGACGACGACTCAGGATCCGCAGCCGGCGGCGAAGTTGGACCTGGTGGCGTGGCGCAAGCAGCAGCTGGCTGCAGCGCTCGCGACCGCGAAGGCGCACGGCAAGCCGCTGTTGGTGCTCGTGGTGCCCGACGACAACTCCGTCGTCTGGGCCGCGGGGCAGTGGTTCGGCGCCTGGCTGACGCACGGTGACGCACCTGCGCGCGAGGCGTTCGGCTTGTGCACGCTGGCGTGCGCGCGCATGGGGGAAGTCGAGGCGATGGCCGGCGTGCGCGGCGAGGCCGTGGCGAACACGACGAAGAGCGTGACGATGCTGCTGGTCGATGCGACGCGCGCCGGGCAGGAAGTCTACAAGCCGGTGCGCGCGACGCGCATCGAGCCCGAACTGGCGGCCGTGCTGTTGGGAGGCCGGCTCGACGGCGAAGAGGATCTGGAGGAATCCCGGGCGCTGCGCCGCAAGGGGCTCGCCGTGATGACCGAGGCGTTGCAGGCCGGGCTCGTCGCGCACGGCTCCAGCCTCGCCGAACTGGCGAAGGCTTCGTTGTCGACGCTCGACGCGCCGCAGCAGCAGGCGCTCGCTGCGTGGGCGAAGGACGGCAAGCCGACGCCACCCGAACTGCTGGTGCGCGGCCTCGCCGCACTACGAGGCGACATCGCTGGCCTGCCCGAGACCGTGAGGACGGCGCGGCATGCCGAACTGAGCAAAGCCGTCCTTGCCGTGGTCGTGAAGCAGCAGGTCCCCGGCTCGCGGTGGATGATCCGCGGCGTTTGCGTGTCGCGGTTCGAGTCGCCGGCCGATGGCGAAAGAGAAACGGCGGTCCCCTGCGGCACGGGCATGGTTCCGCCGCTCTGCGAGCGCTTCCTGAGCTTCTACTCCGTCGGCCCCTGAACTTCGCGCCTCGGCGCCCTTCCACTTCCCATGTCGCCACTCGATCGTCGCTCGTTCGTCGGCCGCTCGTTGACGATGCTCGGTGGGGCGGCGGCTCCTGCCTGGCTCGCGCGCGCCTTCGGGTTCGCGGCGCCTTCGACGGTGGCGCAGGATCCGCAGCCTGCAAATGCAGACGCGAAGCTGGTGGCGTGGCGCAAGCAACATCTCGCGGTCGCGATGCTGACGGCGAAGGCACAAGCCAAGCCGCTGCTCGTGCTGGTGGTGCCGGAGGTCGAAGGCGACCGGCTGCTGGCCGGCAGGTGGTTTGGAGGTTGGCTGACGAACGGCGACGAGCAAGCGTTCGCGACCTTCGGGCTCTGCACGTTGGCGTGTGCACGACTCGGAGAGGCTCGCGAAGTCCTGGGTTTGCAGGCCGACGCGATCGAGCCGGCGAAGGCCACCGTGACCATGCTGCTGGTGGATGCTCATCGGGCGCAGATCGGTGCCGCATGGGGAGCGACGGCGATCCGCATCGAGCCCGTGTTGCCGATCCTGGAACGCGTGCGAGGGGGATTCGACGAGAAGGGCGAAGCGGTCGCCCGGCGCGGCTTTCGCGCGATCACGGAT
Organism: Planctomycetota bacterium; assembly: GCA_947455805.1. Lineage (GTDB taxonomy): Bacteria > Planctomycetota > UBA1135 > UBA1135 > UBA2386 > UBA2386. Next base: position 24,516 of record CANGSN010000004.1, on the reverse strand, counting down.
TCGCTGCGCAGTGGGCTCGAACGCCATGGTGCGACGCTGCCGGCGCTGGCGGTTGCCGCCTTGCTCACGCTCGACGTCGAGCAGCAGCAACAGCTCGAGGCTTGGGTCCGCAACGGTGGAGACGTGCCGGCCGGACTGCTCGAACGTGGGCTCGCCGAACTGCAGCTGCGCGTCGCCGCGCTGCCGGAGCCGACGCGAACGGTTCGTGCCGGACAGTTGACCGAAGCCCTGCAAGGTGAGCTCCGCCACCGCCCCGTCGCGGGGTCGCGGTGGAGGGACGCCATGTGTGGCTACGGCGAAGAGCACTCGTCAGGAAACGAGCGGGAGAGCGTCGTCATCTCCTGCGGGATGGCTCGGTGCGAGCCGTTGTGCCAGACCTTCCTGGACTTCTACTCGGCGGGTGGCTGAACGCAGGTCGCTGCGCGGGAGACGGACATGACTCGACTCGATCGACGTTCCTTGTTGCTGGCCGCGACGCTCGTCGCGACGCATGCATCGATGCCGGAATGGCTGGCGCACGCGTTCGGTCTCGCGAGCGCGCAGGATCCCGACAGTCTGGAAGTCGCCTTGGCGAAGCTGTCGACGTGGCGGCGTGGGCAACTGCGCGACGCGGCGGCGACGGCGCGCACGCTTGGGCGGCCGCTGCTCGTGCTGCTGGTGCCCGACGGCGAGCCGAGCCACGCGGTCGGCCAGTGGTATGGCGCGTTCTTCCGGTATGCCCGCATGGAAGCGATGTTCGACGTGTCGCTGTGCACGGTGGTGTGCGCGAGTGCCGACGAGGTGAAGACCGAACTCGGTTCCAAGGATGCGAACGTCGCGCCGCCGCAGCAGGCGGTCGCCATGCTGCTGATCGACCTGCCGGCGGATCCGAAGGCGGCGCCGACCAAGGTCACGCGCATCGAACCGGAGCTCGAACGGACGTTCCCGCGTGAGGGGGCGGCGCCGCGCGGCGAGCGAGCCGAGTTCGATCGCGCCGAGAAGGGCTGGCGCGAGAGCGGGCTCCGGCGCTTGGCCAACGCGCTGCACGAAGGACTCGCGCAGCAGGGCGTCGACAGCGCCCCGCAGGCGGCAGTTGTCGCACGTTCGCTGACGGAGCCAGAGCAGAGGGAGGTGCAGGCTTGGCTGCGCGACGGTGGCCACATCGACGTCGCGATGCTGTTGCGCATCGCCCCGCTGCTGCAGCAGCAGGTTGCCGACCTGCCGAAGGCGCGCCGCATCGCGCGGTACGAGGAGCTGGGCAACATGCTGCGCATGGCGCGGATCCACCAACGAGTAGCGGGCTCGGTCTGGGGCGACGCCACCTGCCCGCCGTGCGGCATGGGGCGCGTCGCTCCGCTGTGCGGACGCTTCCTCGACTTCTACACGCAGCCTCCGAACCCGAAGTGACCGCCGGCGGCAAGCCCTGGGTCGGCATCGCGCTGATGCCGGAGAAGCAGTTCCTCGATCTGCTCGAGCCGGCGTTCCGCGAGGACGTCGACGCGTTCGAGGTGGCGCCGGAGACGACGTGGCGGCGCGCCGAAGACGGCAGCTGGCAGCCGAACGGCTTCCACCGCGCCTTCGCGGCGATCGGGGCGCGCACCGGCAAGCCGTTCGTGGCGCACGGAGTACACGGCAACCTCGGCGGCGCCGACTCGCGCGACGCGGCGCGGCAGCAGCGCTGGCTCGACCGCGTGGCACTCGATCGCGCGACGTTCGGCTACCAGTGGCTGACCGACCACCTCGGCGCGTGCGTGCTCGACGGCGATGCGCTGGCGCTGCCGATCGCGCTGCCGATGGACGAAGCGGCGGCGGCGCTGGTGCGCGAACGGCTCGTGCGCTGGCAGCAGGTCGTGCCCGACACCGGCTTCGAGAACAGCGTCTTCTACTTCCTGCTCGGCGACTGGCTGGACGAGCCGGCGTTCTTCGCGCGCATCCTCACCGCCGAGCGCACGCACCTGCTGCTCGACCTGCACAACGTGTTCACGATGGCGCAGAACGTCGGTGCCGATCCGTACGAGTACCTGCGCCGGCTCGACCTCGACCGCGTGCTCGAGATCCACCTGAGCGGCGGCGCCGACAGCAACCCGAACTGGCTGCCGAACGGCCGCACGCTGCGCCTCGACAGCCACGACGCGGCGGTGCCGGAGGAGGTGTGGCGCCTGTTCGAGTTCGTCGCGCCACGCTGCCGCAACCTGCGCATGGCGACGCTGGAGAGGATGGAGGGAACGGTCGGCGAAGGCGACGTCGCGGCCGTTCGCGGCGAACTGCGGCGCTTGCGCGAGGTGCTGCATGCCGGCCGCTGACCGCGACGACCTCGTGCGCCTGCAGGCGGTGCTCGCGGGCTTGCTGCGCGCACGCGATCCGGCGGCGGCGTTGGCGGCGGCGCGCGCTGCGGGCGACGCCGATCCGCGGCTCGCCGCCGTCGACGTGGACGGCCTGCGCATCGGAGCACTGCTGGTCGCGAAGCTGCGTTTCCAGCGGTTGCTGAGCGCGTCGCGCGAGGCGGCCGAGTGGTTCGAACGCGACGGCCGCGGTTTCACCGAAGCGTTCCGCGCCTACCACACCGGCGTGCCGGCCGAGGCGCTCGATCCGTGGGGAGAGTCGGCGGCTTTCGCCCGCTGGTGTGCAGGCAGCTAGCAGGGAGGCGGCCCTTCGTGACGTTCGCTACCATCCGCAACCCGTGCACAACCCCTACCTCGATCTGACCGACGAGTTCAACCGCGGCGGGCTCCGCGTGCTGCTCAGCTCAGGCCAGGCCGTGGTGGTGCATCGCCTCGCGATCATGAGCAAGGACGGCGACTGGATCCTGCGCGAGCAGCAGTCCGCCATCGACCACGTGCTCGCGGTGCTCGAGTCCCACGGGGCGCACTATCGCTTCGGCGCGCCGCTGGCCCTGCCGTGGCTCGCGGGCGGGTGGAGTTCGCATTTCGAGTTCGCGCGAGGCCCCATGCGCATCCGCACGGACTTCGTGTCGCGGCCGCCGCGGATCGGCCCGACCGAACTGGCCGACATGTGGAACTCGGCCGCGCACACGGGTTCGGCCGTCGTCGATCTCGTGCCGCTCGCGCGGATCAAGCTGACCAATCGCGACAAGGACTATGCGGTCGTCGGTGATCTGGCGCGGCTGATGCGCGACCCGGCCGATCAGTTGCGCTTCTCGCGCAGCGCCCGCGAGCTGATCGAGCTGGCGCGAACGCGCCCCGATCTGCTGGCCGCGGCCACGGCGGAACGTCCGGCACTGGCCGCCGTGCTGCTGGGGCGCGATGCGCTCGAAGAAGCGCTCGATCGCGAGCGCCGATCCTTGATGCGCACCAACGAGGAGCGCCTGCAGCGTTACCAGCGAGCTGCTGCTGCCTGGGCCGCGGTCTGGACCGACGTCGCGCGCGAGGTGGAGGGCTGGCCGCTGCGGCGCGCCCACGAGCATCTGGAGCAGCGGGCGAAGTTCCTGTTGCCGACGGCGGTGGAGGCTGCGTCATGAGCGAGCCGCGCGACGAGTTCTTGAGCGAAGAGGACCTCGACCTGCGCAACCTCTCGGACGAGGAGCTCGAGGCGTGGTGGATGCAGTGGCTGCTGATGGCGCAGGCCACGAACGACCTCGATGCCGGCGCCTACTCGCATGGCGTGTTCGACTGGGATCCGTCGGTGCCGCGGCCGCCCGGGCGCTGAACAGGAACTCGCTCAGGCCTCGGCGGTGCGTTCGCCCGGTTCGTCCGTGGTCGTGCGCGCTGCACCTTCCACAGCCGCCGACTCCTTCGGCTGCCACGGCGGGAACGGGTCGGCGAGCTGCGCACCCTGGTGGCGGATCGCCGCGGCCTCGGCCTTGGTCAGCAGGCACGCATCGAGCCGTCGACGCAGTTCGGCTTCGTCGTGGCCGATGCCGAGGAACACCATCTCCTGCATGCGGTCGCCGAAGATCGGGTCCCAGACCGACTCGCGCCAGCTGCGCCAGGCTTCGTCCTGCGGCCAGCGCGCTTGCGGCACGGCGGCCCACCAGAAGCCGCCGCCTTCGTGGCGCACGAGGGCGCCGACCTGGCTCATGTGGCCGACCCAGGTCGGGCGCGAGGCCAGCCAGAACCGGCCCTTGGCGCGCACGATGCCCGGCCAGTCGCTGTTCAGGAAGCGATGGAAGCGCTCGGGGTGGAACGGGCGGCGCGTGCGGTAGACGAAGCTGCGGATGCCGTACTCCTCCGTCTCCGGCCGGTGGTCGGCGAAGCCGTGCAGCTCGCGGTACCAGAGTGGGTGCTTCTCGGCTTCGGCGTGGTCGAAGCGGCCGGTGCCGAGCACCTTCGCCAGCGGCACGCGGCCGAACTCGGCGTCGACGATCTCGGCTCGGGCGTTCAGCGCGCGCACCAGCGTGTAGGCCGCGGCGACCTGGGCCGGCGTCGCCACGTCGAGCTTGTTCAGCACGACGACGTCGGCGAACTCGATCTGGTCGGCGAGCAGCGCCACCAGGGCGCGCGTGTCGTCGGGGCCGACGGCCTGGCCACGATCGCGGAGGAAGTCCTGCGACGAGTAGTTCGCCAGCAGCTGCGCCGCGTCGACGACCGTGACCATGGTGTCGAGGCGCGCGACGTCGGCGAGGCTGTCGCCCTCGGCGGTACGGAAGTCGAACGTCGCCGCGATCGGCAGCGGTTCGCCGACGCCGGTCGACTCGATCAGCAGGTAGTCGAAGCGGCGTTGGTTCGCGAGGTCGCGGACCGCGGTCAGCAGGTCCTCGCGCAGCGTGCAGCAGATGCAGCCGTTGGTCATCTCGACCAGCGTCTCCTCGGTGCGGCTCAGCGCGGCGCCGCCGTCGCGCACGAGCGCTGCGTCGACGTTGACCTCGCTCATGTCGTTGACGATGACGGCGACGCGCAGGCCTTCGCGGTTGTGCAGGACGTGGTTGAGCAGCGTCGTCTTGCCGGCGCCGAGGAAGCCGGACAGCACGGTCACCGGCAGGCGCGCGTCGGCCGTTCCGGGGGCGGCGCTCATGGCGTCACTTCCGGCGCAGGTCGACGACCTTGCCTTGCAGTGTCACCTGCAGCGTGCCGTCGCGCAGCGCGCCGCGCACGGTCTCGGCCTTGCCGTCGCTCTCCCACTTGCCGTCGAGCACCACCGCCGCACCGTCGACGCGGTAGGAGCCGCCGAAGTGGTCGTGGCTGTCGTGGCCGCCGGCTCCCGGGCCGTGCACCAGGAACTTGTCGCTCTTCGGATCGAACTCGAGCACGTAGCCGTGTTCGACTCCTTGGGTCCACGTGCCGTGCAGGTCGGTCGCGGCCAGGGCGACCTTGGCGCCGCAGGCGGCCAGGGCCAGCAGGGTGAAGGCGACGCAGGCGGGGGAGATGCGCATGCCTCCCGGGTGCCGGCCGGGCCTTGCGAGTTCCGCGGATCCTGGTCCGGGTGCGCCGGCCCGATCAGGCGCTCACGCGCCGTGCACGATGTCGAGCACGTCGCCGTCCTGGACGACGTAGTCCTTGCCCTTCTCGAAGAACACGCCCTTGTCGCGCGCGCCGGCGATGCCGTTGCAGGCGACGTAGTCGGCATAGGAGACGACCTTGGCGCGGATGAAGAACTTCTCGAAGTCGCTGTGGATCACGCCGGCCGCGGCGGGGGCCAGGTCGCCGGCGTGGATTGTCCACGCGCGCACTTCCTTCTCGCCGGCGGTGAAGTAGGTGCGCAGGCCGAGCAGGTGGTAGGTCGCCTTGATCAGGCTGCCGACGCCCGACTCGCTGACGCCGAGGTCCTTGAGGAACTCCTTCGTGTCGGCCTCGTCGAGGTCGACCAGGTCGCTCTCGATCTGCGCCGAGATGACGACCGCTTCGCAGGCCAGGTGGCTCTTCGCGTAGTCGCGCACCTTCTGCACGTAGGGGTTCTTGTCGGCGGTCGCGAGTTCGCTGTCCTTGACGTTGCAGGCGAAGATCGTCGGCTTGTCGGTCAGCAGCTGGAACATCTTGGCGACCAGCTTCTCCTCGCTGGTCAGCTCGACGAGCAGTGCCGGCTTGCCGGCGTTCAGCACCGGCAGCATCTTCTGCAGCACCGGCACCTCGGCGATCGCTTCCTTGTCGCCGCGCTTGGCCTGCTTGGTCTGGCGATCGAGGCGCTTCTCGACCGCTTCGAGGTCGGCCAGCACCAGCTCGGTGGTGATGATCTCGATGTCGCGCACCGGGTCGACGGTGCCCGAGACGTGGTGGATGTCCACGTCCTCGAAGCAGCGTACGACCTGCACGATCGCGTCGACCTCGCGGATGTGGCTCAGGAACTTGTTGCCGAGGCCTTCACCGGTCGCGGCGCCCTTGACCAGGCCGGCGATGTCGACGAACTCGATCGTCGCCGGCACCACGACGTTGGTCTTGGCGATCTTCTGCAGCACCTGCAGGCGCGCGTCGGGGACGACGACGATGCCCACGTTCGGGTCGATCGTGCAGAAGGGATAGTTCGCCGCCTGCGCCTTGCGCGTGCGCGTGACGGCGTTGAAGAGCGTGGACTTGCCGACGTTGGGCAGCCCGACGATGCCTGCTTTGAGAGTCATGCGAGCTGCCTCTTGTGTGGTGCGGCGGTCAGCGGATCACTTGCCGGCGACGAGGGCCTGGATGGCCTTCGTCAGCGCCGGCACCACTTCGAAGGCGTCGCCGACGATGCCGAAGTCGGCGACCTTGAAGATCGGCGCGTCGGCGTCCTTGTTGATCGCCACGATGGTGCGCGCGGTGCGCATGCCGGCGAGGTGCTGGATCGCGCCGCTGATGCCGATCGCGAAGTAGAGCGGCGGGCTGACGACCTTGCCGGTCTGGCCGACCTGCTCGCCGTGCGGACGCCAGCCGGCGTCGACGACGGCGCGCGACGCACCGACCGCGGCGACGCCGGGGCCGAACGCGGCGGCGAGGTCCTCGATCAGCTTGAAGTGCTGCGCTTCCTTCAGGCCGCGGCCGCCGGCGACGACGACCTTCGCCTCCTGCAGCGGCGTCTTGCCGCCCGCGGCGGCGATGATCTCCTTGACCACGGCGAGCAGGTCGCCGCCCGGAGCCGCGACCTTCTGCACTTCGGCCCCGCTGCCGCCGGTGGCCGGCGCGAAGTTGTTCGGGCGCAGCGTGGCGCAGAACGGCAGCTTCGTCGCCTTCGCCGTCATCGTCGCCTTGCCGGCGAAGACGGGCTTCTTGGCGGTGAACGCGCCGCCGGCGAACGCCAGCTCGACGGTGTCGGTCAGCACGCTGCCGTCCAGCTGCGCCGAGACGCGCGGCAGCAGGTCCTTGCCCATCGCCGTGTGCGCCATCAGCACCGCGGTCGCGGCGTGGGCCTTGCACTGGTCGGCGATCGCCTTCGCCCAGGCGTCGCCCGAGTAGTTGGCGAACGACGCGCCGTCGATGGCGACGATCTGGTTGGCGCCGCTCTTGCCGAGCTCGGCGCAGGCGGCGTCGAGGCCGCTGCCGCACAGGACCGCGATCACCTTGCCGCCGGTCTGCTTGGCGAGACCCAGCGCCGCGGTGACGGCTTCGAGCGAAGGACGCTTCAGGGCACCGCCCCGGGCTTCCGCGATGACGACGATGTTGCTCATGGGAATGTGCTCCAGGGGATCAGAGGGCCTTCTGTTCGCGCAGGGCGGCGATCAGCGCCGGCACCGCGTCGGCGCCGTTGCCGAGGATCTTGCCGGCGGCGCGCGCCGCCGGCAGCGTCAGCGCCTGGATCTCGACGCCGCGCGCGCCGAGCTGGGCGGGCTGCTCGACGAACGGCTTCTTCTTCGCCGCCATGATGCCCTTCAGGTTGGCGTAGCGCGGCTCGTTCAGGCCCTTGTTGCAGCTGATCACCGCGGGCGTCTTGCTGGTGACGACCTCGCGCGCGCCTTCGATGTCGCGCTCGGCGGTGAACACGCCGTTCTCGAGCGTCAGCTTGCCGACCTCGGTCACGCAGGCGAAGCCGAGGCGCGCGGCCAGGTTGCCGGCCATCTGGTTGTTGTCCGAGTCGACCGCCTGACGGCCGCACAGCACCAGGTTGCACGGCACCGTCTTGATCCACGCCGCCAGCGCCGCCGCCGTCTGCGCGCCGTCGAACATCCACTCGGTCGTGCTCAGCAGCACCGCCTTGTCGGCGCCGCGGGCGAGCGCGTCGTCGAGCTGCTTCTTGCTGTCCTTCGGGCCGATCGTGACGACCGTCACCGAACCGGCGTTGAGCTGCTCCTTGATGCGCAGCGCCTGTTCGAGGGCGAACTCGTCATACGCGTTCAGCTCGAAGTTCACGCCGGTGGGATCGATCGACTTGCCGTCGGCGGCGATCTTGATCGCCGTGTCGGTGGCCGGAACTCGCTTGATGCAGACGACGATGTCCATGGTCGTTGGGCCGGCCTTGGCCGGCTGGTCGGGAAATGAGGGCGAAGAGTCTAGCGACGCCTCTGCAGGGCGCGACGGGGCATTTTCGCGGCCGCCCGAGCCCCCCGATGGTCGTGGTTGTGCCGAATTTCACCGGGAGTTGCCTGTTTCGCCGTCGCCGGCTTCCATTTCCTGGCCCTCACCATGCCCGAGGGCGATGGCTCTTGGTCGGGTAAGTCGCCAAGCGGCCGATGTTCCAGACTTCCTTGTCCACTCTCATGCGCTTCCAACTCCTTACCTCCTCGTTGTTCCTCGCCGGGGCCCTCGCGGCCCAGGGGTGTCCCGACGGCAATCTCGGCGTGCTGCTCGCATCGAACGTGCAGGACGTCGTGCTGCCGATCCAGCCGATCGGCTTCGCCTTCCCGATCGGGGCGACGACCTACACCGACCTGCACATCACCGACCACGGCTTCGTGCAGCTGTCCAACGCCGGCGTGCCGGCACCGGCGGCCGGTGCCGTCCTCTACACGCCGACTGCGGCCAACTTCATGGCCGGCTCGGCGAAGGTCGCGGCGATGTATGCCGACGTGACCGCCACCAGCGGCGAGATCTGGCTGAAGTCGACGCCGACCCGCACGGTCATCACCTGGAAGAACCTGCTGACGTTCGGTTCGACCGGGCCGTTCTTCGACATGCAGCTGGTGCTCGAGCCGAACGGCTTCGCCACGGCCTTCTACGGTCCAGGCACGACCAACAACTCGACCTTCGGCGGTGTCTCCGACAACGCGATCACCGGCGTGTCGCCGGGTGGTGGCGGTGCCGCGCCGGCTTCGGTCGACCTGAGCCTCGGTGGCGCTTCGACCAACAACGCCACCTTCGAACTGTTCGCCGTGGCGGGCACGTTCGACATGGCCAACAACTCGCTGCTGCTCGCGGGCATCAACCCCGGCTACTCGTACGTGCTCCTCGGCGCACCGGCGAACTGCGCGACTGCTTCGAGCTACGGCACGGGCTGCGTCGCTGTCGCCGACTCCCTCTACGAGTTCTTCCCCACGGCGGCGACGAACGACCTCGGTGGCTCGGCGATCAGCTGGTTCTTCGGCGGTGGCAGCTACACCATGATCTCGCCCATCTCGGGCACGTTCCTGCCGGTGGGCCCGGGTGCGGCCAACGTCGCGCCGGGGCTGCTCGACGGCCAGACCTCGTTCACGCTGTCGTCGCCGATGCCTGGCCCCGGTGGCCCGGTCACCAGCCTGAACGTCACCACCAAGGGCCAGATCGAGCTGACCGGCCCGTCGACGTTCATCGACTTCACGCCGAGCGCGGCCGATTTCGTGGCGTGGCCGAACGCGATGTTCTGCTGCTGGTCCGACTGGGATCAGACCGACCCGGGCAGTGGCCTGATCTGGTTCGAGGAAGTGGGCGGCGTCGCCTGCGTGACCTGGGACAACGTGAACCACTTCAACGCGGCGGCCCCGAGCCGCTTCCAGTTCCAGTTCGACCTCGCCACCGGCGCGGTCACGCTGGTCTTCGGCGTGATGGACACGACCAACACGGGTGCGCTGATCGTCGGCTTCACCGGAGCGGGCGGTGTGGTCGATCCCGGCAGCTCCGACCTGTCGACGATCGGCAGCGCCACGGTCGCCACGGCCGAAGTGCAGGCGATGGCGATGGACGCCTTCGGCGTGCCGTCGCTCGGCAACCTGGCCTTCGGGTTCAACGCCACGAACGTGCCGCAGCTGCTGCCCGTCGGGTTCATCTTCTTCGGTGACTTCGTGCTGAACCCGGGCGTGGACCTCGGCTTCATCGGCATGGCCGGCTGCAACGCCTACAGCAACGCCAACATCGGCACCTTCTCGTTCCCGGCCATCGGCGGCTCGGGCTTCGCGCCGCTGCCGATCCCGAACAACCCTGCCTTCGTCGGCGCCACGCTGTCGGCGCAGACGCTCGGGTTGTCGACGCTGACTGCGCTGAACCTGGTCGCCTCGAACGGCGTCCAGTTCACCGTCGGCTTCTGATTCGGCTCGCCCTGCCGGGCGACCCGAATCAGGCCTCTCCAGACGCCGCCACGCGGGACCCACCAACCGCGGGATCGACGGCGTCGGCCCCGCTGCGGCGTCGCCGTGTGCGGCTCGCCCTGCCGGGCGACCCGAATCAGGCCTCTCCAGACGCCGCCACGCGGGACCCACCAACCGCGGGATCGACGGCGTGGGCCCCGCTGCGGCGTCGCCGTGTGCGGCTCGCCCTGCCAAGCCGGCACACGCCTCTTCCGCCGGGGCACGCGATGTGGACAGTGCCGGCATGAGGCCGCTGGCTCGCCGTGATCGCCCGCGCCGCTGGTTCGCGCCAGCGGCGCTCCTGCTGTTGGCCACCAGCGGCTGCAGCTACCTGCGCGCCCGCGTCGACGACCTCGGCGACTGCTTCCTCTACCGCCTGAACCAGCACGCCATCGGCATCGCCGCGGTCGCCAAGGTCGGGCCGGCGGAGGTGGCCGTCGGCGGTTGGTTCTCCGAGTACGGTTGGGGCAAGGACACGTGGTGGCAGCGCCCGGGCTACGTGTTGACCAACCACGGCGTCGGCGTGCCGTTCACCACGCTCGGGCCGCTCGGCTACGGCCAGTCGTGGGCGCGCTTCCTGTGCACGAGTTCGGCCGGCAACCATCCCGGCGATCCGCGCAGCTTCGACGACGCGCGCGCGTGGCTCGGACTGTCGGACGTGTTCGACCTCGACGACCAGGCGCCGTTCCGGCTGACGACCGCGCAGAAGGTCAGTGACCTGTTCGGCGTCGAGGTCGGGGCGGCGCCGCTGCTGTGGAACGTGCACCTCGGCGTCAACGTCGCCGAGTTCGCCGACTTCCTGCTCGGCTTCGTGCTGGTCGACGTGTTCTTCGACGACGGGCGCGTGCGGCCGCCGACGATCCCGGTGCTGCCCGGCGACGGCTGACGGGCCGCGTCAGACCGAGTCGAGGCCGTCGATCCAGGCGTCGGCCAGCGGTGCGCCGAGCGAACGCACCATCGGGCCCGGGATCGTCGCTTCGCCGGCGACCGCGCGGCCGAGCAGTTCGTGCAGCCGCGGGCGGTAGGGCGGCACCAGCACCGCGGCTTCGATCGCCTCGATCGTGTGCATCGCCGCCGGCAGCAGTTCGGCGACGTCCTCGTCGCTGCCGCCGAGTTCGTGCCAGTGGCCATGCAGGTCGGCGCCCTTGCCGGTGCACACGTAGGCGACGATCGCGCCGTTGCGCTCGAGCACCAGCGTCATCAGGCCGGGTGTCGTCAGCAGGCCTGACATCGCCTGCGGTGTGCGTTCGACGTGCACCGGCTTCTGCGCGTGCAGACGCTGCAGCGCGCCGTGGTCGGCGAACGTCGCCTCGCGCACGAGGCCGTTCGTCGGTCGGCGCGGTCGGCGCAGGAGTACGAGGATGCGTTCGTCGCGGCCGGCGGCGAAGCCGGCGCGCGCGTAGAGCTCGGGGCGTTCGGCCCACAGCAGCGTGTGTGGCGCCGCCGCCGCGGTGGCCTGCAGCGCCGCGGCCAGCACGGCGGAGGCCAGGCCCTGGCCGCGCAGCGACGGGTCGGTGACGACCGAGCCGAGCAGGTTGATCGGTTGCGCGACGTGCTTCGTGCGCAGCGTCAGCGTGCGCACGGCACAGTGGCTCAGCAGGCGGTCGCCGTCGGTGACGACGAAGAAGCGGCCGCCGCCGTCGCTCCGGTACAGCTGCGGCCACGTGTGCTGCACCCCGTAGAGCGCGCCCGGCAGCAGCCATTCGTCGAGCAGCGGCAGCCACGGCTGCATCGAAGCACGCGTCGTCTCGTGCACGTTCGGGGCGAGCAGCGTCATGACAGGTGGCGCCGGAACGCCTCTTCGAGCTGGCGGCGCAGGTCCATCGCCGTGGTGAAGCTCTGGTCGGCGTCGCGCATCGCCGCCTGCAGGCCGTCGGCGTCGTCGACCTTCGGCGCCTCCTTCGGCGTCGACGCGAACTGCTGCAGGCGTTCGAGCAGGGCCTGGAAGGAGCTGGTCTCGCCGGTGGCGAGGCCGCCGGCCCCGCCGGTGCGGCCGGCGAGTTCGAGGTTCGCGGCGTCGGCCGCGCGCATGCCCAGGGAGTCGATCACGCGTTCACCTCAACAGGCCCTGCAGGCTGGTCTGGATCACGCGCGCGCTGATCTGCAGCGCCGCCTGGTAGGAGATGTCCTGCTGCTGCAGTTCGAGGATCGCGTCGGCGATGTCGGTGTCCTGCACCCGCGAGAGCGACTCGTTGCGCGAGACGCGCAGGCCTTCGACGCGGTTCTTCAGTGTCTCCATGCTCGACGAGCGGAAGCCGAGTTCGCGCAGGCCGTCGAGCACCGCGTCGTGCGCGCCGTCGACCTCGCCGATCATCTGCGCGATGCGATCGCGCACGGTGCCGTCGGGCATGCCGGCGTCGTTGGCGAGCAGGTCGCGCAGCGTGATCAGGGTCGTGAACGCGTCGAAGGTGCCGCCGAACTTCACGTCCTCGGTGCCGGTTCGTCTGATGTTGCGCACATCGACGTAGAGCACCGAGCCGTCGTCGCCGTTGGTGATGTCGCGGCTCTGGTCGGCGAACTGGTCGACCAGTGCCGTCGTGGCGCCGCCGTCGGTCGACAGGTTGGCGTTCGCGATCATCGTGCCGCTGGTCGTCGCCGGCACGCCGGTGACGGTCAGCGAGATCGTGCGGCCGTCGGCCGTGGCGAACGCGCCGTCGGTGACAGGAATCGGCACCGCCGGACCGCCGCCGATGCTGAGCGTGTTCGGCGCGGTGGTGAACGTGTAGGTCAGCGGGCCGAGCGCGGTGGTGGCGCCGGCACCCGCGGTGACCGTGCCTGGCGTGCCGGTGCCGAGCCCGGCGAACGTCACCTGCAGCTGCGCGAAGCCGATGCCGGTGTCGCCGGGGCCACCGGAGACGGCGCCGGTGGCGGCGCTGCCGAAGGCCGGCGCGAACGTCGTCGCGGTGCGCGAACGTGCCTGGAAGATCTCGTTTCCCGGTACGTTCAGTTCGGTCGAGACGCCGGGGGCGACTTCGACCGAGAGGCTCTCGCGATTGCCGCGATACAGCACGCGGGTGCTGCCGGCGTTCGTCACCAGCTCGAACGGCGCCTCGCCCGTGTTGGTGCCCCCGAACAGGAAGCGGTCGCCGCGGCGGCTGTTGCCGATGCCGACCAGCTGGCTCAGCAGCTGCTCGACCTCGGCGCCGATGCTCTGGCGGTCGCTGGCGCTGAGCGTGCCGTTCGCCGCCTGCGTCGTCAGTTCGCGCGCGCGCTGCATCAACGCCGACGCGTCCTCGAGCGACGCGGTGCTGGTGTTCAGCGACTCGCGCGCCAGCGACACGTTGTCGCTCAGCTGCTGCAGGTTGGCGAGGTCGCTGCGCAGCGGCAGGATCTGCAGCGCCGCCGCCGGATCGTCGGAAGGTCGGTTCACGCGTCGTTGCGTGGCGATCTGCTCCTGCAGCCGCGTGTAGCGGAACAGGCCGCTCTGCACATCGCGCCGGGCGCGCGAGAACATCATGCCCTGGGTGATGCGGGTGCTCATGGCGTCACCTGCCGAGGTTGATCAGCGTGTCCATCATCTCCTGCGCGACGCTGAGGAAGCGCGCCGCTGCTTCGTACGACTTCTGGTAGCGCTCCATGTCGAGCAGCTCCTCGTCGATGTTGACGCCCGACACCGCCTCGCGATCGGCGAGCAGTTGGTCGAGCAGCTGGTTCTGTGCCGACACCGCGGCCCCGGCGGAAGCCGTCTGGAAGGCGACGTCGCCGACGATGTCGGCGTAGAAGTCCTCGATCGTGTTCTCGTCGAGGCTGTCGAGGTCGCGTGCGCGCAGATCGACGATGCGCGCCAGGTTGCCGGCGTCACCTTCGGCGCCAGTGATCGATGCAGCGATGCGGTCCGGGTTGCCGATCAGTTCCGGGTTGACGGCGATGTCGTCCGCACCGCTGCCGAGGAAGAACACGTTCATGCCGGTCGCGACCAGCAGGTCGGCGGTGTCGCTGTCGGCGAGGGCGTCGAGCGTGAAGACGTTGCCGGCGGTCGCCGACACGTCCCCGGCACCGAACGAGACCCTGATGCCGTTGCCGAGGTCGAGCGGTTCGCCCGGCTCGTAGCCGCGGCCGACGTTGAGCGTCGTCACCAGGCGACCCTGGCCGTCGAGCACGCGCACACGCAGGTCGGTCGTCTGGCCGATGGTGCCGTTGCTCTCCGGCACGAACGTGAACTCTTGGTTCTCGCTGCCGGTGTAGGCTCCCTCGATCGACACGGCCAGCGCGTTGTCGCGACCGGTCGCGGTGGTGGTCGACAGGCCGAGCGCCGACAGCGCGGTGCCGGCGCCGACGTTGGCGAGCTGCAACGTCGACGAGCTGCCGCCCTGCGAGCTCTGGATCACCAGCCGGCCGCCGACTTCGCGCGCGGTGCCGTTGGTGCCGAGTGCGCCGTTGATCGCGGCGGCGAGCTCGGCGGCGGTGGCGCGCGCCGGATCGGCGAAGTTCGCCGCCGCCAGCGTCACCGTATTGGTGCCCGACGAGGTGGCGACGGTGAACGAGACCGGGAACGTCTGGCCGGACAGGTCGTACGGGCCCGCGGCGCTGCTGCCGATGGTCGGCGACTTGCCACCGAACGTGCCGACGCTGTCGGGGTTGGGGTCGAGCCGCGGCGAGAAGTCGAAGCCGAAGCCGGCGTCGGCGTCGATGCGCAGGCGGCCGGTCGGGTCGATGCTCGCGTTCAGGTGGTCGATTTCGGAGAGGGTCGCCGCGACGTCCGCGAGCGACATCGCGTTCGGGTCGATGTCGATGCGCGTGCGATCCATCGCCCCGGTCGCCGTGTTCGTCACCGAGACGTAGAGCGCACCCTTCTGCACCGTGAACGGCAGCCCCGACTGGCTCAGCAGCTCGTCGCCGCGCGTGCCGTCGCCGTCGCCGTCGATCGCGCCGTAGGCGGCGGTGAGGTTGCGGAACGGTCCCGATGCCGGCATGCCGGTGGTGTGGATGCGGTTCCACTCCAGGATCGTGTTGCGCGCCAGGTCGTCGATGCGCGACATCAGCTTCGGCAGCTTGCCGGACTCCTGTGCCAGCAACGCGGCGATGCGGCCCTGCTGCACCTGCAGGGTGCTGGTGCCGCGCGTGACCTTGATCCGGGTCAGGCCGTCGGCGTCCTTGCCGGTCTGTAGTTCCGTCGCGCGGTCGCCGGCGACCAGCAGTTGGCCGCCGACCAGCAGGTCGAGGCTGCCGCTGGCGCGTTCGATGGCGCGCACGTCCATCAGCTTGGCGATCTCCTTGACGTGCTGCTCGCGGGTGTCGCGGAGGTCGTTCGCGTCCGAACCACTGGCTTCGGCCGAGACGATCTGGGCGTTGAGCTGGGCGATCGCCTCGGCGCGCTGGTTGACGGTGCGCACGAGGCCGCGCACCTCGTCGAACGTGCTGCCGGCGAGCGCCCCGAGTCGCTCGGAGGCCAGGCGGAAGTTCTGCGCCAGCGAGTTGCCGGCCTGCACCAGGCCGCCTCGCAGGGCGCGATCGGACGGATCGGTGCGCAGCTGGCCGACGGCGCCGAACAGATCCTCGAACGAGTTGCTCAAGCCTTCGTCCGGTTCGCCGAGGATGCTCTCGACTTCGTCGTAGCGCGACTGGTCGAGCTCGGCGGCGCCGACCAGACCGAGCTGCAGCTGCAGGCGGCGTTCCAATCCCTGGTCGACGAGGCGCGTGATGCCGCGGACGTCGACGCCGGTGCCGATCTGCAGGCCGTTGCCGATGGTGAACGGCAACGACGATGCCAGGTCGACACGCTGGCGCGAGTAGCCTTCCGTGTTGGCGTTCGAGACGTTGTTGCCCGCGACCTGCATGCCGAAGCGTGCAGCGGTCAAGGCGCGCAGGCCCGATCCGAGTCCGAATCCGAAGCTCATCTTGGTCTCCCTTCTCCGCTCACATGCGTCCGTCGATCAAGGCGCCGGCCGTGTCGGCGCCCCGCAGGGCGCGCGCACGACGGTCGTAGCCGGGGATGCCGGCCTTCCTGGCCGGGTTGGTCGCCGGGTTCGTCAGGCCCGGCTGCGTGTCCTGTGCGAAGCGGACGAGGCGCTGGCCGAGAGTGACTTCGGTGCGCACGGCCTTCGCGAGGCGGGTGGCGGCGTCGGCGGCGTCGCGTAGGGCGCGCCCCTCCGTCGCCGGCATCGCGGCGGCGATGCGGGTGACGTTCAGGTGCAGCTCGGCGGGCTCGCCGCCGAGCGGGCGTGGCAGGGCCATGCGCACGCGGGCCAGCAGTTCTTCGCGACCGCTCTCCTCGCGGGCGATGTCCTGCGTCAGTTGCTCGAGCTCGGCCGACGGCTGCAGCAGGCTCGGTCGGGCCGAGACCCACGCCGCGCGTCGTGCCTGCAGGCCGGTGAGCAGTCTTTGCAAGAGGCCCTGGGTCGTGCGGAACGACGCCAGCAGCGACCGGGTGTCTTCAGCGAACGACATCGACGCCTCCCTTGCCCAGCGCGTTGGTGGCCGCGCGGAACGCGCGGTCGGCGGCGAGCCGCGCCGTGCCCGCCTGCTGGTCGATCGGGATCTGCTCGTGGCGTTCCCAGTCGCGCATGATCGACTCGGCGATGCCGATCTTGCCGTCCTTGCCGATCTGCTCGGCGAGGTTCTGGTCGAACCAGTCGCCGTAGGTGTCGGTGCCGGGACCGCTGCCGAACATGCCGCCTTCGTCGCCGAGCTTCGAAGTCGCGCGCAGGCTGCCGACCAGCGTGCGCACGAACATCTGCTCGAAGTCGTCGGCCGCCTTCTGCGCGTTCTTGCGCTCGTCGGCCGCGGTCAGCGGACGCGTGCGCATGGTCTCGAAGCGCGTCGGATCGAACGCGTCCATCAGCGCACCTCCAGCGTCGCGTGCAGGAAGCCGCCCTGGTCGAGCGCCTGGAACACCGAGACCAGCTGCGTCGGTGTCAGGCCGAGCGCCTTCAGGTTCTGCAGCAGGTCGGAGACGGTGGCGCCGCCGCCGACGTTCTTCAGTTCGGTGCTGCTGGTCTGCGCCTGGATGCGCGTGCGGCCGACGCGCTCGGTGCTGCCCTGCGCCAGCGGGTTCGGCTGCGAGATGTAGTCCTCCTCGACGACGGCGATGGTCAGGTCGCTGACGCCGACCACGCACGGGCTGATCAGCACACCTTCGCCGGCGAGCACGGTGCCGCTGGTCTGGTCGATCATCACCTTGGTCGGGTTCTCGACGGTGACGCGAACGTCGCCGACGAGGGCCAGGATGTTGAGCGCGTTCTCGGTCGTGCGATCGGCGTCCGGCAGCTCGACGCGCACCAGCGCCGAGTCGACGGCGGTGACGCGCGCGGTGGTGCCGGCGAGGGCGGCGCGCATGCCGTTGGCCACCGACGTGGCGTTGAACGGGCTCGGGTTCAGCACCTGCAGTTCGAGCGCTCCCGACTCGCTGAAGAAGGACGTGTTCTCCTCGCGCACGCACAGGCCGCCGTTCGGCAGCCAGGCGGTGCCGCTCGGGTTCTTCGTCGCCTGCGCGTTGCCGCCGGTGACGGTGTAGCCGGCGACGACCAGCGCACCCTGCGCGACCACGTAGGTCTGGCCGTCGACGCCGCGCAGCTCGGCGCGCAGCAGTTCGCCGCCGCGCAGCGAGGTGGCGTCGCTCAGCACCTCGACCTTGACGTCGAGCGGCTGGCCGACCTTGGCGAACGGCGGCAACGAGCAGGTCAGCGAGACCAGCGCGGTGGTGCCGCCGACGACGTCGGTCGGCGTCAGGTTGAGGCCGAGTTGGCGGACGACGTTCAGGATCGCCTGGCGCGTGCCGCGGTCGGACGAGCCGGTGTTCGGCAGGCCGGTGACGAGGCCGATGCCGAGCAGCTGGTGCGGCATGCTGTTGTGCAGGCGCGTGACGCTGCGGATGCGTGGCGACAGCAGCGTCTCGCCGAGGCCGTTCTGCTGCACCGGTGCCGGGACCAGCGTGGTGCTCGGATCCTGCGGCAACGGCGAAACCGCCACCGGAGCCTGGGCGACAGCGGCCCCGGCGAACGCGAGGACGGCGACGAAGAAGGGCGTGCGCATGGGCATCAGAAGGGCCAGGCGGCCCAGATCAGGGTGTCGAACAGTTGGCCGACGGGGCCGCGGGTGACGGCGCGGGTGCTGCCGCCCTCGCCGGTGATGGCGATGCGGGCGTCGGCGACCTGCGCGCTGCCGACGGTGTTGTTGGCGGTGATGTCGAGCTGTCGCACCAGGCCGCTCACGCGCAGCGTGCGGGTCTCGTCGTTGACGGTGACGACGCGCGTGCCGGCGACGACCAGGTTGCCGTTCGGTTGCACGTCGACCACGATCACGGCGATGCTCGCGCGCACGTCGGAGGTCGAGTTCTGCCGGGCTTCGCCGTTGAAGTCCTGCTCCTTGCGGATGTCGATGCGCGGCAGCACGTTGCTCTGGAACGTCTTGTCGCTGAGCGAGTAGTTCTCGAGGCGTGCTGCGAGCGAGGTGTCGTTGCGGCGCTCGACCCGGTCCTCGTTGCGCACCGACTGCTGTTCCTGCACGACGATGGTCAGGATGTCGCCGACGTTGCGGGCGCGAGGATCGGTCATGGCGCCGATCTGCACGCTGGGCCGCACGTAGGGGTTCTGGGCGGCGCCGGCGCCGGCGAACGCGAGCGCGGCGAAGGTGATGGGAAGGATGCGCATGGTGGACCTCACTGCGGCACGACGACGAGACCGGGCGCCTGCACGACACCGGTCAGGGTCGCGCGGGTGTTGGGATTGGTGAGCAGCACGCGGCCGCCGAGCGGCGCGTCGTGGTTGGCGATGGCGCGCGCGGTCACCTTCACGCGGCCCTTGGTCAGCACGACGGTGACGACGTCGCCCTTGTGCACGATCGCCGGCGGCGCGATGTCGCCGAGCGTGATGCGCGAGCCGGCCGGCAGGTTGCGTGCGGCCAGCATGCCTTCGACCTGCTCCATGCGGTCGAGCCACAGGCCCGAGGCCTGGTCGAGCGCTTCGCGCGACACGACGACGCTCTCCGGGCCGAGCGGCATCCCGGCGCGTAGCGCCCCGGTGGTCTTCAGGATGCGGTGGTAGCGCTGCAGGCGGAACGTCAGCGGCACCTTCCGCCAGCACTCGCCGTCGACCAGGATCTCGACCTGCACGATCGCGGAGTTGGGGCCGGTGCGGCCGTCCTGCACGCGCGCGCGCAGTTCCTGGCTCTTGCGGCCCGGCGGCGCCTGCACGTGGCGCAGGCGCTCGGGAGCGGTGTACTCGACGTCGCCGCCTTCGACGGCGAGCGTCGCCTGCAGCGCCGCGGTCGCGGCGTCGAGCATCTCCTGGCCGGAGACGTCCACCATCTGCGCCTGCACCACGGTCTCGTCGGCGCCTTCCACCTTGAACGTCGCCACGGCGACGCCGGCGGCGGCGATCGACTGCAGCACCTCGGTGCGCGACACGGTGCGTCCGTGGCCGGCCGACGGCGCGTTGCCGATCTTGATCTGCGCGATGGCGAGAGCCGCGGCGTCGGTCGGCGTGATCTCGCAGAGCTCGCCGACGGTGACGTCGACGCCGCGCACCTGCACCGCCGGCTTCAGCTTGACGGTGGTCGCGGGGTTGCCGGCCGCTGGTGTGCCGGCCAGCTTCTTCTCGTCGTCGCCGCCGAAGAACGCGGCGACGCACAACCACAACGTGGCGATTGCCTTCATGACTCTCCTTCTCCTGCGAAACCGAACGGGGGGTGCTACGTGGATCCTGCCGCGTCAGCGCGACAGGTTGGTGGCGGTCGACAACATCTGGTCGCTGGTCTGGATCGCGCGGCTGTTCACCTCGTAGGCGCGCTGCGCGACGATCAGGTTGACCAGCTCGTTGACGATCTGCACGTTCGAGCGCTCGATGAAGCCCTGCTTCAACAGGCCGAGGCCGGTCGTGCCGGGCGTGTTGGTGATCGGCGGGCCGGACGCCTCCGTCGGGCGCAAGACGTTGGCGCCGACGGCGAGCATGCCCGACGGGTTGATGAAGCGGTGCAGCGTGACCTGGCCGAGCAGCGTCGACGTGTCCGGGCTGCCGGCGGTGCGCACGCTGACGCGGCCCTCGGGATCGATCGAGATCTCGAGCGTGTCGGGCGGCAAGGTGATCTCGGGCACCAGCACGTTGCCGGTGCCGGTGACCAGCTTGCCGGTGGCGTTGGTGTGGAAGCCGCCGTCGCGCGTGTAGCCGAGCGAACCGTCCGGCAGGTTCAGCGCGAAGAAGCCTTCGCCGTCGATGGCGACGTCGAGCGTACGCTCGGTGATCTCCAGCGTGCCGGTCGTGAACACCTTGGTGGTGCCGTTGAGGCGCGTGCCGGAGCCGATCTGCGTGCCGATCGGCACCGCCGCGTCGCCGGCACCCCTGGCCAGACCGGGCGACTGCAGCGTCACGTAGAACAGGTCCTCGAACGAGGCCTGGGACTTCTTGAAGCCCGCCGTGTTCACGTTCGCGATGTTGTTCGCGATCATGTCCACCATGGTCTGCTGGGCCTTCATGCCCGTGGCGGTCGTGTAGAGACTCTTCAGCATCTTGGGGTCACCTGAGGATGTTGGAGATCAGGTTCTCTTGCAGGCGACCGATGCCGGTGAGGGCCTTCTGCGTCGCGGTGAAACTGCGTTCGACGGTGATCATCTGCACCAGCTCCTGCAGCGAGTCGACGTTGCTGCCCTCGAGGAAGCCCTGTTGCACGCCGGTCGCGGCCTGCGTGGTGCGTTGGTTCAGCGGGTCCTGGTAGAGGCTGCGCCCCTGCGGCACGAGCGCCTCCGGCTGCGGGATCTGGTGCATCGCGAGCTGGCCGAAGCTCTGCCCGGTGATCGGGTTCGTGACCGTGCCGTTCGGCGCGATCAGGACCTTGGACGGCGCCTCCTCACCGGTGCCGAGCTGGATCGGCTGGTTTCCGGCGTCGAGCACCGACATGCCGTCCTTGGTGACGAGGCGTCCGTCGCTGGCGATCTGCAGCTGGCCGTTGCGCGTGTAGAAGCGCTGGCCGCGGCCGTCCTGCACGCGCATCCAGGCGTCGTTGTCGAGCGCAACGTCGAAGTCGTTGCTGGTCTCGCGGATGGTGCCGCGCGCCATGTCGGGGCGCTCGGTGTACGAGATCGCCGTCAACTGCTTGTCGAGCATCGACTGGAACGCACCCGCCGACTCGGCGACCGCGAGGCGCCTTTTGAAGCTGGTCGTGTCGACGTTCGCCAGGTTGTTGGCGATCGCCGCCTGCTTCTCCGCCAGGAAGCTCAGGCTGCGCACCAGGGAGGTCTCACCGTAGCTGGTCATCGCTCATCACCTCACGATGTTCATCAGTTCGGAGAGGATCTCGTCGGTGGTCGTGATGACGCGCGAGTTGGCCTGGAAGC
Source organism: Planctomycetota bacterium (assembly GCA_947455805.1). Lineage (GTDB taxonomy): Bacteria > Planctomycetota > UBA1135 > UBA1135 > UBA2386 > UBA2386. The sequence goes on along the minus strand of CANGSN010000004.1, from coordinate 2,938 downwards.
CGCGCTGGGCCTCGATCAGGTTCACGAACTCGCGCGCGATGTCGACGTTGCTGTTCTCGAGCTGGCCGGCGCGCACCGAGCCGGCGCCGGCGGAGTTCGCGGTCGTGGCGATCGCGTCGTCGGAGTTCGGCGACTCGGTGAACAGCGTGTCGCCGGCGCGCACGAGACCCGCTTCGTTGCTGAACATGCTGATGCGCAGCGTGTCGAGCGTCTGGCTCTGGCCGTTGCTGTAGAAGCCGATCAGCTGGCCGGCGTCGTTGAAGCCGACGTTGAGCAGCGTGCCGGCGGCGTAGCCGTCCTGGTCGACGGCGGCGACGGTGGTCGCGTTGCCGAGCTGGGCGACGCCGTCGAACTGGCCCGACGAGCCGAGGTCGACCTGCACGCTCTGCGCCGCGCTGATGCCGTTCCACGAGAATGTCAGCGAGTTGGTGCCGCCGCCGATGACGTTGAACGAGCCGTTGTCGTTGAAGCGGATCTGGCCGATCGAAGCCTGCGTCAGCGTGCCATCGGTCGGGTCGATCTCGGCACTGAGGTCCCAGATCGTCGGGTCGGTGGTGCTGCGCGTGAACGTCATCGTCACCGGGTGCGTGCGGCCCTGCGCGTCGATGACGTCGATCGAGGTCACCGCGGTGTCAGGACCGGTTCCGTCCTGCGAGACGACGAAGTTCGGCCAGCTGATGCGGCCGGAGTTGTTGGTCACGTCGCCGATGAACAGGCTGAGGTCGGCCTCCTCCTTGTCGGTCGCCGTCAGGCGGATGTTGCCGTCGGTGGTCAGCGAGGCGGTGGCCTGCGCCGGATCGACGGTGGCGTTGATGAACGTCAGCAGGCTGGCGATCGTCGTGCCGTCCTGGCCGACGCCGTTGCCGTAGACGAACGTGTCCGAGAAGGCGGTGCCGTCCGGGTTGGTGCCGCTGATCGTGATCGAGTCGCCGGCGATGTACGGGTTGACGCGCGCCGTCAGCTGCGCCAGGTCGGTGGTCGTCGCCGCCGTGGTCTCGGTGCCGCTGACCAGCGTGGCGTTCATGCCGAGCGCGGCGAGCAGGCCGTTGGCCGACGGGCCGTCGTCGAGCTTCAGCGTGGCGCTGCTGCCGAGCTTGACGCTGCTGATGGCGACGGTGCCGGCGGCGTTGTCGAAGGTCGTCGAGATGCCGCTCGCCGAGAAGATCGCGGCGACGCCCTGCGCGTTCAGCGTCGTCGTGCCGGCCGGGATCTGCAGCGACTGCTGCGCGGCGCCGTTCACCGACACCAGCACGGTCCTGCCGGCGAAGCCGGTCAGGTCGAACAGCGGGAACGAGGCGCCGCTCGCGGTCGCCGTCTTGGTGGCGGCCGTGCCCTGCTTCAGCGCGACGTTCGACTGCACGATCTCCTCGAGCGGGCCGCCGACGCGCGCCGGCAGGTTGCCCTGGAAGCGCACCGCAGAGGTCGGTGCCGCCGGCAGCGTGTCGGAGACCGGCACGTCGATGTCGCCGCCGGTGCTGTTGACGACGCGCAGCCCGGTGCGGAGGTCGACCAGCGTGCGGTTGGCGTCGATGCCGAACGAGCCGACGCGCGAGTAGAAGGTCTGGTTGCCGTTGGTCAGGGTGAAGAAGCCGCGTCCCTGCAGCGCCACGTCGAGTGTTCGGCCGGTGTCGGCGAGCGTGCCCTGGCTGAGGTCGGTGTCGACCGTCGCCATGATCGCGCCCGTGCCGATCTGCAGGGGGTTCTGACCGCCGAAGTTCCCGTTCGGGCCGGAGCCGCTACGCACGGTGAAGCTCAGGATGTCGCTGAACGTCACGCGCGAGCCGCGGAAGCCCGGAGTGCTGACGTTGGCCAGGTTGTTGCCGATGACGTCGATGTAGGCCTGGTGGACGCGCAGTCCCGACAGTCCCGTGTAGAGCGCGGTGCTGACCATGGTGCCTTCGTTCCTGGTTGGCGGTCGTCTTGGGTGCGGTGGTCGCGGTGCGGCGCCGGATCAGGCAGTGGCCGTGTTCGACGCCGTGCCCGGCTGCGTGATGCCGAGCACCGAGCGCAGGTCCACTTCCTTGCCGCCCTCGAGCTTCAGGCGCACGTCGCCGGTCTCGGCGACGTAGATCGACTGCACGGTGCCGGACGCGGTCTTGCCGTCGGCGTCGGCGTAGTTGATCTCCTTGCCGAGCAGGGCACTGCCCTGGCTCAGGCCCTGCGCACGCGCCAGCACGCCCTGGTAGTCGAGCAGCTTCAGCATGTTGCCGTTCAGGTCGCGCTGCTCCTGCATGGTCGTGTAGCTCGCCATCTGGTTCATGAAGCTCTCGTTGTCGACGGGCTCGAGCGGCGTCTGGTTCTTCAGCTGCTCGGTCAGCAGCTTGAGGAACGGGTTGTCGCCGTAGCTCGCTTGCGAGGTGCTCAGCACACTCGTGCCGTTCGTGGAGGTCGTCGAGGAGACGTTCGAGGTCGTGGTCATGGTGGTCGGTTCGTTCAGGCCCAGAAGTCGAGGCCCTCGGCGCTGACGTAGCCGCCGAGGCGTGGAGTCGTGGTCGCGGCTGCTTGCTCGTCGGTGTCGCCGGCGAACACGCCGCCCTGGCCGCGCTGGTCGCGCGCGCCGTCGCGGGAACCCTCGCCGCGCGTGTGCACCGAGGCGCCGGCGACGTCGAGGCCGGCCGCCTGCAGCGAGTGCTTGAGCTCGTCGAGGTGGCGCTGCAGCAGCTGCGTCATGTCCGCGCGTTCGGCGGCGATGGTCAGGTTCAGCTGGTTGCCGTTCTCGACGACCAGGCGCACGTCGAGCTCGCCGAACTCGGGCGGCTGCAGGCGAACGCGCATCTCGCCGCCGCCGTCGGTGACCTGCAGCAGGATCTGCTTGAACACCGAGTCGCGCGCCTGCTCGAGCAGTTCGGCCGACGCCGCACTGCTGGTGCGGTAGCCGGCGACCGTCGCTTGCGCGCGCAGGGCTTCGCTCGCGCGCTGCTGCATGCCGTCGACGCCG
>CANGSN010000003.1 GCA_947455805.1 Planctomycetota bacterium | reverse complement strand
GCCGGAGTACAGCGGGATCGTCCATGACGGCGGCCTGCTGCGGAAGGCGCTGTGCGCCACGCTGCCCGCCGATGCGGCGACGAAGGAACCGTTCGCCGTGCGCGACACGCAGGCCGAACTGCGGCTCGCCGGCGAAGACGGCTTCGTGCGCCTGCGCGTGTCGATCACCGGCGAGGAGGTGCGCGTCGGCACGGCGAAGTTCGCGTTCGCTTCGGCGCTGCCGGCCGAGATGGCGAGCAAGCTGCGCGGCGAGTGGCAGATCCTCGCCAAGCAGAAGCCGCCGGCGCGCCAGCGCATGCAGGTGCACACGCAGCGCCAGCTGATCGCGGCGATCGGCAGCGACCGCACGATCGAACTCGTCGGCGGTCCGTTCGTGCTGACCGGCAGCGACGACGACGGCGAACTGCCGGCCAACCCGGCGGTCGAGTTCCGCGATCCGCATCCGGTGCCGTTCCTGGTGATCAAGGGGGTGCGCAACCTGCGGCTGTGCACGATCGGCGGGCCGGTGCGTGTGCTCGGCAAGTCGCCGGTCGACGTCGTGCGCTGCGAAGGCTGCAGCGACGTCACGTTCGAAGGGCTCGTGCTCGGCCACGACACCAGCGTCGAGCACTACTGCACGGCGCCGGTGCTGACGCTGAAGGACTGCAAGAACGTCGTCGTGCGCGACTGCGAGCTGTTCGGCTGTGGCACCGAGGGCGTCGTCGCCGAGCAGGTCGACGGGTTCCGCATGGAGCGCGGCGAGATCCACACGTGCCGCAACGGCGTTGCCTACTTCACGAAGTGCAAGCGTGTCGATCTGGTCGGTGTGTTGTTCCGGGACTCGGGCGCTGACTACTCCGCGTTCAGTTTCCGTGAATGCGAGCAGGCGGCCTTCGTCGACTGCGTCGTCCGGGGCATCGACGGCGGCATGGGCGCCAAGCTGGCGGACGACGACTTCTTGTTCGGGATCATGGGTGACGAAGCCGTCCGCTTCGTGCGCGGCGCCATCCGCGGCAACCGCACGAACCGCGTCGCCAACAGCAAGCTGCTGCTGGTGCGCGAGGGCACCGACGAACGCGACAACGGTCCGGACGTCGAGGTGAAGCCGCCATCGGCAGGCGCGAACGACGGGCGCTGACGATCACTTCGTCGCCGCCGCGCGCCGCCGCTCCTCCTCTTCTTCCTCCTCGTCGTCGTCGCCGCTGGTGATCGCCCACTCCGGATAGGGCGCCACCGAGCCGCGCATCGCGCGCCACAGGATGCGGTTCAGCACGTCCTCGGGCGCACGGTCGATCTCGGCGAAGTTCAGCGTCGCCGACACCGCGGCGTCGTCGCGCAGCTGGCGGTCGATCAGCGACGTCGGCTGCGGGTTCATCGTGTCGAGCGGCACGTTGGTCGGCAGCGCCGTGAACGGCGTCAGGTCGGGCGTCTCGGTGAAGCAGTCGAACATCGGCTCGGCGCTGGCGTCGAACACGTTCATCGGCGGGATGCCGAGGATCTGCTCCATCGTGCGCAGGACGCTGGTGGTGTTGTACTGCGTCGACACCGTCACTCCGCGGCGCGCGAACGGGCTCGCGACGTAGCAGGTCGTGCGGTAGCCGCTGCGGTGGTCCCAGCCGGCCTGCGGATCGTCCTCGATGCCGAAGATCGCCATCTGCGGCCAGAAGCGCGACTTCGACAGCGCCTCGACGATGCGGCCGAACGCGAGGTCGTTGTCGGCCATGCACGCCGCCGGCGTCGGGCAGCCGGCCTTGGTGCCGCTGGTGTGGTCGTTCGGCAGGCAGATCAGCACCAGCTGCGGGAACTCGCCCTTCGCCTCGAACTGCGCCAGCTCGTCGATCACGACGTCGGCGCGATACTGGTCCGGGGTCTCCATGCTCCATCCGACGTAGTGCGGCGGACTGTGCGGCAGCAGCGACGGCACGCTGGGTTCGCTGGCGAACACGACGTCGCCGGTCTTGTCGCGCCAGGCTCGGAAGCAGTCGAGGAACTGGGGCTCGCCGTACTTCTCGGCGTCGCGCCAACGCACCTTCGGCCCGCAGAACTCGCCGTAGTTGCGCAGCGTGATGCCGCGGGCGAGCGCGTGGTCCCACAAGAAGCCGGCCGGCGAGTACGACAGCGCGTCCTTCTCGTCCTCGCCCATGCCGTCGGGATAGCTGCGCGGCCAGCCGGCGAAGCTCTTCTCGAGGTAGTCGCTGGCGAACGCTGCCGTGCTCCACTGGTGGCCGTCGGCCGACAGGATGCCGCTGCAATACGTGTTGTGGAGCAGCACGAACTGCCGCGCCAGCGCGTGCTGGTTCGGCGTGAAGTGCTCGCCGAACACGCACAGTTGCGGGTCGCCGTCGCCGGTCGTGATGTCGCCGAGCACCTGGTCGTAGGTGCGGTTCTCCTTGATGACGTAGACGACGTGGCGGATGCGGCTCGGCTCGCCGATGCGCTCGGGGATCGCGCGCGGCGGCTGGCCTGGGCGCGGCGGCAGCAACGCGTGCTCGATCGCGTCGCGGCGCAGGTTGGCGTCGACCTGCAGCGACAGGCGCTGCAGCTCGTCGTCGTCCGCCGGCAGCGGCACCAGCGACAGCGAGCCGTGGTGCTGGTGGCTGTTCCACTCGGCGATGCCGCTGCCCTTGCGCGGGCGGCCGGGGCCGAGGCCCTTCACGTTGGCGACGGCGAGGCGCCCGCGCGCCTGGTCGAACAGCATCGCGCCGGGATACCAGCCGACGGGTACGAAGCCGAGCAGGCGGCTGTCGCCGCGGTCCTCGGGTTCGAAGTGCAGCACGGCGATCGCGTTCATCGTGCCGTTGGCGACGTAGAGGCGTTCGCCGTCCGCGTCGAAGCAGAGCGCGTTCGGCGACGCCTGCAGCAGGTCGCTCGGCTTCTGCCGCGTCCACAGGGTCTCGACCAGGTTGCCGTCGCGATCGAGCACGGAAACGGTGTCGCTGCCGGCGTTGGCGCAGACGACGAACGCGCCGCCCGGCGCCACGGCGAGGTCGCTGGCGTGCAGGCCGGTGCGCGTCTCGCGCAGCACGCTGCCGCGCGCCAGATCGACGACGGTGACGCTGCCTTCGCTGGCGATGTGGCGCACGGGATCGACGCGCACGACGGTGCCGCGGCCGGCCGGGCCGGTGAGGTCGCCTGCCTCCGGCCGCCGACCGCCCTGGTTGCTGACGAACGCGCGGTCGCCGACCAGCACGACGTCGTACGGCGCCACGCCGACCTCGAAGCTGCGGCGCAGTACACCGGTCTTCGCGTCGATCTCGAGCAGGCGGTTGCTCAGGTTGCCGCAGACGAGCAGCCGTTCGCCGTCGGGGGTCAGCGCGAGCCCGCTCGGGATCTCCTCGTCGCGCCGCGGCGCGTTCGCCTTCGGCAGCGGCAGGCTGTGCGACGGCTTGACGACTCCGGCTTCGTCGACGGTGAACACCTTGATCGAGCCGCGCACGTTGGCGAGCCACAGCGTGCGGCCGTCGGCAGCGACACACAGGCCGGTGTAGCTGGCCTGGCCGTCCTTGTCGGGCTTCTGCTCCTTGCTGTTCGGCGGCAGCGGCGCCTGCTGCGCGTCGTTCGGCAGCGCCACACGCTGGGCCACGGTGCCGTTCTCGGCGTCGACGACGAGCAGTTCGCTGGTCTTGCCGGAGGTGTAGAGGAAGCGGCCGTCCGGCGACGAGGCGAGCACCTGCGGGCGAAGGCCGGGCAGGTCGAGCTGCTGCCCGCGCGGCGTCAGCGTCTGGTTGACCGATGTGGTCTGCCGCCCGTCGGTGCCGCGCCCAACGCGTTCGCGCGGGGCGGCTGGTCGCTGCGGGTCCGAGCCGAGGCAGGCGACGAACGCGAGGCCCGCGAGCGGGAGGGCGAGGTGGCGCATCGCTCCATCGTGCGCGCGGGGCTGTGTGGCGTCGAGGTTGTGGGGGGGTGTTCCACTGGGGGCTCAGGCGCGTTGTGGCGGTGTTCGCAGCGAGCGGGTCGGGAGAGCGCACAGCGTTGGTGTTGAGACGCCGTCCCTCGTGCTCTTCGCCGTCTTCGCCATTGCTGACTTGGTTGGCGCAGGCGGTCGAGCCGCTTGCCGGCACGCCAGACGCTGAGCCAAATCGCTCCTGGAGCCGTATCAGGTCAGTTGCGTCGCGTCTTGATGACGTCTCCGGTGACGGACCAACCCTCCTGCCCATAGATGTATGGAATGTACCAGAACCATCGCCGTACGGTCGCATCCGTCATCACATCTCCACCGCCCTTCGCGAGAGCGTCATCTACAGCCTCTTCCAGGGTGGTGTTGCCCTTGGTAGGGAAGAGAATGATGATGTGCAGCTGGTCGGTACCCTCGACGCCCTTCTGGCGTTCAGCCTTCGACACGTTGAAGTCGGAAAGGCGCACAAGCTTGTTGGAGAGTACGGTGAAGTCGCCGTGATGGACGACGCAGCCGGATAGCAGCAATGTGCTCAAGACTGCGGTGCAAAGTCGGTATGACATCAAGATCCCCCTCGCCTTGCCTTCTTCGTGTCTACCACCGAGCCGCGCACCTCGATCGAAGTCGTGCCCACGAGGAACCACCATCCAGTGCTGTAGACCGCCGTGTCGGTCATCAGGTCGCCTCCACCGGAGTCGAGAGCATCATCCACCGCTTCCTCGAGTGTCGGCAGACCAAATGGGATGAACAAGAAGATGAAGCGCGTCGAGGTGCCGACAACGCGCTTGCCGGGCACACTGTCGAGGTCGATCTGATCGAGATTGACGTTGCGGGTCGATATTGCGTTGAAGTCCGCAAGGCGGAGAGAGCACGAAGTCGCGAGCGGTAGCGTGCATATCACTATCGTTCTCACGAACCTCGACAACCAAAGAGGCATCTGCATCTCTGCATGATACAGGTTCCCATCTACGAGTCGAGGGGGCCCGCGCGGGTCCTCGACATCGATGCATGTCAAGATGGGTTGCCCGCTCAGCTGGGGGCGACCGTCCGCCTTGCTCACGATACGGACCGTGATGCGAAGCACCAAACGGCCCCTCGGCGTCTGGCCGTGCGCTGCGCATCGGAAGCAGCGGACACGAGCGGCTTGCGCCGCAGCGAGAGCCAGCGCCTGCGACGAGCGGCTGGAACGCTGTGAGGCCTTGCGTACGGTGGGGGAATGCAGGAGGGCGACCAGAATGCCGTGTCCCGTGTGCTGAGCGCGCTGCGAGCCGCGCACAACATGCTCTCGGTGGACCAGATCGCGGCGCAGACCGGGATCGACAAGCAGGCGGTGGAGGCCCACCTGATCACGCTGCAGCTACGAGGCCTTGCCCAGTGCGCCGGTAAGCCGTTCGAGCGCGATCGCCGGAGGAAGCCTGAGACGTGGAAGGCGGCGCCGCCTGATCCCGCGTAGCGCCCGCGAGCACGCCCGCGGTCGCTGCCCTCTGCCGTTCGCCTCCTCGGCCGGCTCAGTGAGCAAGGTCGGATCGGCCGGCCAGGATCTGCGCCAGTCCCGGATGACCCCGAAGGTGGCCTGTGCGTTCGAGTCGCCTGGCGAACGCCTCGAGCTGTTCCAGGGCGGATGCGACTGCCGCTCGCAGACTCGCCGCAGGCACGACGACGTCGCGATCGACGCGTGGGTCGAACGGCTCGTCCCGATCGGAGCAAACCAACCGCACCATCTTGCCCTCACGGATGAGCTCCGGGCACGGGTGCCCCGCAGTCGCCACCAACGCCTTGCCCGAAAGCGAATCGTCCGGATCGAGCCATGACGTGACGTCCGAGAGGTCGCCGCAGCACTGTGGGTAGATCCGCCGCGTCGCGTCGAACTCGAGAATCAGGCCGCCGAACAGGGGAACGGAGTCGCGGATCGGTTCGCCTCGTTCGCGCAGCGGTGCGAAGTGCGCCTCGAGCAGCGCAGGCAACTCGTCGTCAGGAAGGCTGGCGACCTCCGCGAAGCCGTGGTCGAGGCTCAGGCTCGTCAGTACGTCGCGGGGCCATTCGACGACCGGGATCGCGCGAACGTGGCGGCCGAAGTGCGGTGGCCTGTTTGGGTTGTTCATCGCGGAAGAGATGGCTTCACTGCTCGGCCGAGAAGCGAGTGGTCATCGGATGCGCGACCGGACCGAAGTGGCCATGGCCATGATCTCGGTCCACGCTCTGCATCGATGCAGGTCCCGAACTCTGCGGCTCGAGGGCAGGGAGCTCGTCCGCGAGTCGTAGAACTGGTGAAACTCCGCGAGCAGCTGCAGCTCGGCTGCTGTGAACGCGGCGCGGAACGACGAGGACGCTGGATGGTGCTGGTCGTCGAACCACATGCTGACCAGCTCCGCAGGCCGCGGAAGGGCGTGCAGCCTCACACGCCGATCGTCAGCCGCACGCCGTTCGACGTGATCAGCCCGGCCGTGTTCGCACCCGGTGCGAACGCCGCACTCTGGCCGGCGAGCTGCGCACCCATCAGCGACGGGTTGTTCGGCACCGGCAGCTGCCACTGCGCCTGACCGCCGCTCGGCAGCAGCGCATACATCGCGTCGGTGCCCGCATGCACGTAGCAGCCCGGCATGCCGAGGAAGCCGAGTTCCACACCCGGATCGATCGCAGTGAAGCTGACCAGCTGGATGCCGAGCAGGCTCGTCGGCGGGAACTGCGACGTCGTCATCGTCAGCGTCGTGCCGAGCTGCGGCAGCGTGCTGGCGAGGGCGAGCGGCAGGGCGTTGTAGCTGCTGGTGCGGAACGTCGCCGGCACCATCGTCGACAGGTCGAAGCTGCCGAGGTCGTCGTTCGGGAGAGCACCGGCGAAGCCGACGAGCCAGCCGTTGCCCGACGAGACCACGTTCGGCCACACGAAGGTCACGAAGCCGGTCAGCAGGTCGAACTGCAGCTGCCAGGTGTTCGGCGTCGTGGTGTTGAAGCTGTAGACGCCGTCCCACGTGACATAGGCGGTGCTGCCGATCTGCTCGAACTTCACCTTGCCCGAGCCGGTGGCGGCCGGATTGAAGTCGTGCCACGTGCCCCAGCGCGGCTGCGGCGAAGCGAGCCAGGCGGCGGCGGCGACCTGATAGGAGTTGCCGTTGCCGGTCACCGGCGAGACGAAGCCGTTCGAGCAGACTTCGAGCGACGTGGTCGAGCCGCCTGGATAGAGCAGCGTGCCGCCGAGCGTGACAGTGGCGACCGCGTCGTCGGAGAGCGTCAGCTGCGTCGCGGCCGCCGTGGGGGCGACATAGGCGCCGCCCGGTTGCACGAGGTAGTAGTCACCGAGGCGCGCGAGGCGCATCGAGGTGCCGCCGAGGTCGAAGCCGGTGCTCGGGTAGAGCTCGTAGAACGCCTTCGACGCGCGATAGCAGCCGGTGCCGTAGTTGGTGGCCGTCGCGGGCACACCGCCGGGGCCGTTGACGTCGAGGCTGAACGAGCCCGACGCGCTGTTGTAGCCGCCGACGCGGATGAAGTGCAGGCCCGGGTTGACCGGCACCGCCAGCGACGACTGCAGGCTCGAGCACGCATCGTCGTTGCAGCCGAGGCTGGTCAGTGCAGCGCACGAGCCGCTGAAGATCTGCAGCGCCGTGTCCCACGAGGCCTGGCCGCAGGTCTGCACCGTCAGCGTGCCGCTCTGGGCGACGTAGAACGTGAACCACGCGTCGTTGCCGCCGGACGCGCAGGGCCAGGCGGGAGCCGAGGTGTAGGCGCCGACCGTCGAGAACGGCCCGTTGATGCCGTTCGTCAGCGCGATCGCGCCGGCACATTCGTCGTTGGGCACGATGCTCGGCGCGCCGGGCACCGGGATCGAGTGCTGGTTGGCGGCCCACGTCAGGTCGACGGAGTTGGGCGTACCGTTGGTCAGGTTGCCGTCGTTGTCGTCGGCGAGGAACACTTCGAGCAGCGCCGCCGGCTGGTCGGTCGCGTCGGCGACGATCGAGCCGAGGACGATGTCGTTGCTGAGCGCGATCGCCGCCGGGCGGCTGCCGAGCGTCGTCGCGAGGCGATCGCGCAGGTTCCACGCGAAGCCCATCCACGACTCACCCTGCGCGTGCACGCCGCCGCCGGTCGGATACTGGCGCGTGTTGTTGCCGTTGCGGATGCCTTGGCCCTGCGTCGAGAAGCCGCTGCCGAGGATCGGGTTGTCGACGAGGTAGAACGCGAGGGTGTCGGCCCAGCCTTCACTGAGGCCGTTGATCTGCGAGATGCCGCCGTAGCGGTCGTCGAGGCCGTGCCCCCATTCGTGCGCGACGACGGTCGAGAACGCCGTGTTCGAGCAGCCGCCGCCGGTCGAGAAGAAGTTGATCGAGTTGCCCGTGTAGTAGGCGTTGCAGGTGTCCGCGATGTTGACCGTCACCGCCATCGCGCTGGCGGTGGTGATCTGCGGCGTGTTGCCGAGGATCGAGCGCACGAACTCGTTGGTGCGGTCGGTCCACCACGACACGGTCGTGTGTGCTGCCTGCTCCGGCGTGGCGCCCGAGGACAGCAGCGTGATCGTCGTGGCGACGCCGGGATTGACGTTCCACGAACCGCTCGGCTGGTTGCTGCCGCTGACCAGGGCGTGGTGGCGGCCGTCGAGGCCATTGATGGTGATCGTCACCGGGCTGGCGATGTTGATCTGCACCTGGCCGCTGGCGTTGGTGGTGACGACGCCGATGCCAGGAACGTTGAGTTCGATGCCGGGCAGCGGCGTGTCGACCAGCGGGTCGAACGCGTCGTTGCCGGTGCGCGTCCAACCGCGCACGGTCACGGTGGTCAGCACCGGCGCGGCGAGCGGGGCGTTCGTGTTCGCGGCCGCAGCCGTCGGCGTCGACGGCGCTTCACCGAGGCTGCAGCCGGCGAAGCCGCACTCGTGCTTGTCGCTGACGAACTGCAGCACCTGGCCGTTGGTCGCGTCGACGTAGGAACGACCGATCGAGCCGTTGCCGTTGCGATCGACGTTGCGGATCGCGCACTCCCAGGCGAGGTGCACGGTGCCGGGCGTGGCCTGGTGCACGTCGCCCCAGATCACGAGGCGCGGCGCGGCCGGCGCCTTCGGTTGCGGCGCGTCGGTCGCCACTTCGCCGAGCGCCTGCCAGGCCAGCGCCAGCGCGGTGTCGCCGTCGATGGTCGGCGTGATGCCGAAGTTCGCCGGGATCTGCCACGCGGTGCTGCCGAACATCGCGATGCGCCCGCGCATGCTGACGCGCACGTCGGCGCGGCCGCCGATCACTGGCAGGCCGGCGTGGAACTGGTCGAACACGAACGACCACGTGCGGCCCATGCGGCTACCGATGGTCTCGCGGAAGTCGGACGTGCCCAGGCGCAGCAGTTCGGCCTGGTCGCGCAGCAGCTGGTGCGCCTGGCGGCGCGCTTCGTCGAGCGTGTTGCCGCGCCAGTCGGCGAGGTCGAGGCCGGTGCCGTAGATGGCGCGCGGCGTGCCGGTCGCGGCGCACCAGTCGATGCGCCATTCGCCGCCGCGTTCGGCGAGGAACGTGCGCCACGACGGCGACATCTGGAAGGCGGCCTGCTGTTCGCCGGCGGCGTCGCCCTTCTGGGCGAGCAGCGGCGGTGCGAGCGAGAGCGAGAGCGAGAGAACGGTGGCGACGGCGGCAGCGAGCCGCGGGAGACGCGATCGACGATCGTGCATGGAGCGAGGGAGGTCGGCGTGGGGCGCGCCGGACGTGTGGTCCCGCGTTGGGACGATTGCCGCGGCGAAAAGGTGCCGTGGGGCCAGGATTTGTGGCCGCTGGGCAGCCGCGCCATGGCCCGCAGGGCTTGCCATGGCGCCATCCGCCCGGTCCCTTGCGCGCCATGACGAGTCCACGCACGGCGGAGAGCGCCGCGAGGCAGCCGTCGGCGGCGTCGACCCACTACGCGGTCTTCGACTTCCTGTTCATGGCCGTGCTGCCGCTGGCCGGCTTGATCGCGGAGCTGGAATGGAGGTTCGCGACGGAGGCGCTCGGTCTCTTCCCCAACGCTGTGGTGCTCGGCGCGGTCCTCGCTTCGCTGGTCCTGAACATCGGCCTCCGGTTGCCTCCCGTCGCCGGGTTTCTACCGCCGGGTGCCCATGCGACGGTGTTCGGCTTCGTGCTCGGCATGGCGGTGCTCTACGGGGTCGTCCTCGGGCCACTGGTGCCGATGATGATCTTCGGTGCCGTTTTCCTCGTCGGCTTCCTCGCCTGGGCGCCCTACCTCGTGCTCTGCGGTCAGCCCCGGATCTGGCGCGAGGTGCGGGCGAAGGCTGCGGACGCAGGCTGGCCGGCGGGGCGCGCTGGCCGTCACGTGCTGGTGGTGGCGGCGCTGACGATCGCCGCCGTCTGCTACGCGGCCTTGCCGCGCAACCAGGATCGTGCGCCGATCGATCGACTGGCGCTCGCCATGCGCCAGGGGACTGCGGGCGAGGCCGTTGTCGAGGCGCTGGCTGCCGAAGCGCGCCAGGGCGACATCGACAAGCAGCGTAAGTGGCTGGACTCGGTGGTGTACGAAGACTCCGACGACTTCGGTCCGTTCGGTCGGCGCTCTCGGCAGCTGTTCTCGCACTCGACGTTCTGGTTCCTGCGCGACAAGAAGGTCAGCCAGCACGAGCGGCACGCGGCCTTCCATCGCGCGCACGGCTTCGGGCCGACGCAGGCGGGCGGGCGAGCGTCGTCGGGCGGGCTTGGGCCGTGGTGGAAGCAGAGCGAATGGACGATCACGGCGGAACCGCGCGCCGCGGTGGCGCGACTCGACTGGGAGCTCGTCGCCGAGGGGCGCAACTCCTTCCTCGACACGGCGTGGTTCGAACTGCAGCTGCCGCCGGGTGCCGTCGCCAGTTCGCTGTCGTCGTGGATCGACGGCGAAGAGCGGCCCGCGGCGTTCGCCAGCGACGGCCGCGCCAAGAAGGCGTTCGACAGCGTCGTGGCGCGACGGCTCGATCCGGTGCTGCTGCGCGAAGTCGGGCCGCGGCGGTTGTGGCTGCAGCTGTTCCCGTTGGCGGCCAACCTGCCGCCGATGCGCGTGCGGGTCGGCATCACGGTGCCGCTGCGCCGCGACGGGGACTCCCTGGTGCTGTCGTTGCCGGAACTGGTCGACCACACCTGCACGCCGCTCGTCGGCGACCTGCACACGCTGCGCGTGGTTCGCGCCGACGGGTCCGTCGACGAGCGCACCGTCGAAGGCAAGGATCTGTCGCAGGCGGTGCCGATCGCGGGTGGGTTCGTGCGGGTCACCTGCGCCCGCGATGCCGACGGCTTCGTCGTGCAGACGCTCGCGCCGTCGGAGCAAACCGCCGTGCCGCGGGTGCCGAAGCCGCTGGTCGTGGTGTTCGATGCGAGCTACTCGACGGCGACGGCGCGCGACGATCTGGTGGCGCTCGTGCAGTCGCTGCCGCGTGGTCGGCAGCTGTCCCTGTATGCCGCCTACGGCAGTGGCCTGCAGCGCCACGAAGCGATCGCCGGTGACGACGCGCTCGTCGCGTGGCTGCGCTCGCAACCGTTCCTTGGCGGCGCCGATCCGCGTCCCGCCCTCGCGGCGGCGACCGCCGAAGCGGCGAGGCTCGGCTCCACCGAGGTGCTGTGGTTCCATGGCGGCTCCGTGCACCTGCTGCCGGGACAAGATGCCGCCTGGGCGAAGGACGTGCGGGTCTACGCGGTGCCGCTCAGCCGGTCGCCGCAGCAGCTCTACCAGCTCGAGGCCTTCCGCGCGCAGCTCGTCACCGCCCCGCTGCGGCCACTCGCCGCGGCGCAGCGCTGGCTGCAGCAGTTCGTGAACGTCGATGCGGCGAACGTGCCGACCGACGGCTTCGTGCGCACGTTCGCTCGTGCGAGCACACCGCCGGCCGATGCCGTCGTGGTCGACGACCAGCTGGTGCGCTTGTGGGCCGCGACCGAGGCGCGCGATCGCCGGCACCGCGGCGATGCGACGGCGACGGGCCTGGCCGCGAGCTATCGCGTGGTGACCGCCGGGGCGAGCGCCGTCGTGCTCGAGCGTCGGGAGCAATACGACGAGCACAAGCTCGAGCCGGGCGCCATCAGCGGCCGCGAACCGCCGGAGCTGCTCGGTGGCCAGCCGGTGCCGGAGCCGGCGACGTGGCTGCTGCTCGGCTCGGGCCTCGCGGTGATCGCGTGGCGGCAGCGGCGGCGTTCGCTCGCAGCGCGCGCGCCGTCGGTGTAGTCGTGCAGCGCCTTCCCTCGAGCGACGATCTCCTTCGCCGGCGATGCACTCAGCATGACGCGGACCAGCGAGCTGCCGAGCGGAACCAGGCAGTGCCGAACGAACGGAGAACTGCACGGCAAGCTGCCGATGATGGCCGCATGCCCCGCTCGTCACGGAGCCTCGCCCCTGCGTTCTTGGCCGCCGAAGCCCTCGTCGTTCTCGCGGCTGCGTGCAGCGGCGGTGGCAGCGCTACGGCACCCACGCCGGCACCGGCGTTGACGCTGTCGTTCACCCGCGTGCCAGGCCCCGGTCTCGACGCGGTCGAAGTCGCGGTCGACGTCAGCGGCAGCGAGGCGACCCCTTCGCTGGCCGTCGACCGCGGCAGCCTTGGCCCCATCGCCCGGACCGGCGGTGGCAGGTTCGTCAGCACCATGCTGCCGACGACCACCGGCGAGTACCGCGTGACGGCGACGGTTGCCGGTAGCTCGATCGTGCGCACCGCGTTGGTGCTGCAGGACGTGCATGCCGACTGGGGGCAACCGCAGTCGGTCGCCGGCCTCGTCAACACCGACGGCTACGAGGACGGCGTCACCATCGCCCCCGACGGCCAGACGTTGTTCGTGCAGTACGGACCGTTTCGCTGGTCGAGCCTGCTGGTGTTCCAGGAGTCGCGAGCGAACGGCGGTTGCGGTGGCAATCGGCTGGTGCCCGACCGCTGCACGCACCCTTGGCTCGACACCACGATCGGGCCGCTCGCCGGCCCCGAGCGACCGGGCTTCTTCACCGGACGCTTCAGCGGCACCACCCAACTGCACAACGCGGCGTCGTTCGGCATCGGCCCGGACGGTGCGCCGGTGCTGGCGCTGACGACGATGTTCTATGGTTTTCGCAAGCAGCCCGACGGCAGCTTCGCGGCGCCGTTCTCGCTGGCGTTCGACGACCTCGGCGACGGCATCGTCGGTCCGTTCGGACTCTCGTTCCAACCGATCGGCGGCGACAGTCATCGCGCGGTGTTCACGCTGAAGGACGCGGTGACCGTCGGCAACGGCTTCGACGCCTACACCTGCGAGGTCGTGTTCGGCACCACCAACGTGCTCGGCACCTACGCGGCGACGACCCCGGGCAACCCGCCGGCGCGAAGCACGCCGTTCCCTTCGGTGCTGCTGGACCTCGGCGACAACACCGGCACCCAGGGCAATCCGGGTCTGTACATCGGTGTTGGTGGCGACGTGCGCTCGGTGTGGACCGACGACGAGTACGACGGCGACGCCGACACCGGCCGCATCACGGTCCATGTGCTGGGCAGCGGTGTGTTCCCGAGCTCGAACGACTTCACCAAGGTGGTGTTGCCCGGCGTCGTCAACGTGCCGGGTACCACCGCGATCCAGCCGACGTTCCGAGACGAGGGGCTCTACTTCACGCAGGACACCAGCATCGCGTTCGCCGCCTATGCCGGCACCCACGACGCCGCGGCGCTCGGCGACGGCGGCAACTGGTCGGCGCCGGTGACGCTGCTGCAGAAGGACACCTCGATCGCGAGCCTGCGCGTCACCACCGCCGACCTCGGCAAGATCGTCGCCATCGGCGAGCCGACCGTGGCCGTCGTCGACGGTCGACGAGTGCTCTACTTCGTTTACGCCTGGGTTCGCGGCATCGACCCCATCACCGGCTTCGCCGATCTCGACTTTCAGGCCGGCTTCGTGCCGGCTGCCGACTGAGGGACCGCGTGGCGGCAGCGCCCCGCAGCATTCACTCGGCGACGATCTTCTTCGCCAGCGCGGGACTCAGCATGTAGAGCAGCAAGCCTTCGCCGGCGATCACGATGTGTGCGAGCACGCTGTAGAACGTCACCTCCATCGTCGCGCTGCGCAGCACACCACCCATCGAGGCGGCGTTCATTGCGCGATTGGCGCCGACGATCGCGACCAGCGTCGTGGCGACGAGGATGGCTCCGACGAGGATCGTGACGACGGCGACGAGGCGGAGGATGGTGCGGACGGTGGCTTCGGTCATGGGCGTTCGGATGCTTCGTCGTTGCGGCAGGCAGCGCTCACGCCGGCGGCCGGTTCGCTTCGTGGCGCGCGCGTTCGTTCGGGCCGACGAACCACCAGAAGAACGCGACGGCGACGACGGCCGCGGCGACGTGCGGGGTGGTCGGGCCCCAGCTCCACAGCAGCAGTGCGGTGAACAGCACGATCACGACGCGTTCCCTGGTGAGCTTCGTCATGGGTGCGGGGTTCTTGCGGGGCGGCGGCTGCGGGATCACGACGGCCCGGACTCTTGCTCCGCAATGCTCGCCGATGCGCGGCGAGTAGGGAAGGGTTCGGCCGTTCGCCAGCAGCACCTGCTGGTAGTGCAGCAGTCGGGCGTGCAGCAGTTCGTGCAGCTCGGTGGCCGTGTCCGCCAGTTCTTCATCCGTGCTTTGGCTCGCGCGCCGACGGAGGTCGAGCGCCAAGGAGTGCAGGTTCGCGAGCGAGTCGCCCTGAATGGCCGACGCTGGGAATCGCCTCCCGGGCAACTGGACGACCGCCACGTTGGTCGCGTCGGACAGCACGGCGGCCTCGGCGCTGCCGGTCTGCGGCGGCGGCCCGGCCTTCGGCGGGTCACGATCGGACAGCAGCAAGCCTTCGAAACCGACCGCGTCGACGTTGCCCGCTGGCACGCCGAAGACGCGCAGGCTCTCGGCGAGCAGCGAGGCTGCGGTGTGCAGGCCCAGCTGGCGACCGTCCTCGAACAGGTCCGGCGATTTGCCGTCCGCGGAGGGCTTGCGCGGCGGTGCGTCGTCGGCGACTTCGCGCAGCAGCTGGGCGAAGTGCTCGAGCACGCTGCGGTACTTCTCCTCCATGTCGGTCATGTGCGTGCCTATCGCCGGACAGGCACGGCTCGTCAACCGTTCGTCGCCTTCGCTGCAGTGCTGCTTCGACGGTGCGCGAGTTGCCACGCCATCGCCAGTGCTGCCACGTGGACGAACGCGCTGACACCGATGTTGATCCACACGTGCGCGGTGATCTGGTCTTCGCTGCCGCTGTACCAGCAGATGCCCAGCTCAGCCACGGTGACGAGGAACGAATACGTGGCTGCGATGCAGACCAGGATGGCGAAGGCGCGTTGCATGCGAAGCGTCGGGAGTTGCAGAGCTGCAGCACCATCATGCCGGCGGCGGACCGTTCGTGGTCAGGGCCGTGAGTGCGATCTCGTGCCCGTCGGGATCGCGAACGACGGCCGATGGCTCGTCGGCATCTGTGTGGTCGCGCACGACGGTGCCTCCGGCTGCTCTCGCGGCTGCCAAGGTGGTGCGCACGTCGCGCACCCGCAGGCCGATGCGGATCGGAGCGCTCGCCTCGCCGGTGGCGGGATACAGCTCGAGCACCACGGTGCCGAGGCGAAAGGCGTAGTGCAGCGGCCCGCGTCCGTGCTGTTCGCGCGCGAACGCCATGCCCAGCGCCTCATGGAACGCGCGCGAACGATCGAGATCGCGGCAGCGGATCACGATGTGGTCGAGTTCGAGGTCGGAGCTCGGCTTTGCTGGCTCCAAGCGCGGAGGAGTCTGGCTGCCCGGCCGTGACCGTAGCCTCTGCTTGCGGAAATGGCTGGCGGCGAGCGCGAAGGCCAGCATGGCTCCGGCAATCCCTCCGGCCAGGCTGATGGCGAAGATCAGAATCAGGGCTTTACCCCGCTCGTATTCGCTGAGCGAGGCAGGAGTCAGGCCGACGAGCGGGAACGCGAAGTAGCAGCCCCACAAGGCGGTGAAGTAGCCGACGAAGAAGCCGCAGATGCTCGTGATCGCCGAGCAAAGGATGGCGCCGAACCCGTGCAGGGAGCTCTTCGTCATTGCGGGCGGTGGAGGTGGGTGCGGATGCGGTCGTGCTCAGCGCCGCACGGTCGTTCACGACGAACGCTTCTTCGCCTTGCGCTTGCCGCGCTTGCTTGCGTTCGACTTCACGATCGTGCGCGGCTTGCCGCTGCGTGGCAACGCTTCGCCGGCGCGTTCGATCGCCGCGTGCATCAGATCGTGCACGGCGCCGCGGTCGAGCTGGGCCGCACTCGCCAGCGTGACGCTGCGCACCTTGCCGCCCGCACCTTCGAGCAGGCCATCGGGGTCGGGCGTGTTCTTGTCCACGTACAAGCGAACCCGGTCCTTCTGCACCGCGAGCGCGACGATGGCTTCGTATCCGCGATCACTGACGCCGAACGACACGACCAGCGACGCGGCATAGTCGTAGACGAGCTGGTTGCAGCCGGGCAACGCGCGGCGCAGCTTCGGCAAACAGCGCTTCGCCAGCGCCGTGATGTCGGTCGGGAAGCGCGACAGGGACTTGGCCAACTGCGCGCTGGCGCTCGGTTCGCGGGTGGGCATCGGTGCTCCTCCGCGCAGCGTAGGTCAGAACACGCGTTCGAACGAAGTCCCGTTCCAACGGAAGACGCCGTGGCCCGCGAGCCACAGGTCGTCGTTGCGATCGCGATAGATGCCGAACACGTCGTTGGTCGTCAGCCCCTCGGCAGCTCCGAAGTGGCGAACATTCTTGCCGTCGTAGCGCCATGCGCCACTCTCGACGGTGCCGAACCAGACGTTGCCGTCGCGGTCCTCGCCGATCGAGAACACGCGGTGCATCGACGGGCCGTCACCGAGCAGGTCGCCGGGCATTGGCGTCATCCGTCCGGCTTGCCGGCCGGCCCTGCCGAGTCCGTGCAGCTGGGTGAAGTCGGTGACGTTCGTGCCGTCCCAGAGCAGCACGCCGATGCCGTTGTTGCCGATCCACACATTGCCGCGGCGATCCTCGAACACGCAGCGGCAGTGCATGCGGCCGTTCGCTTCGGTGCGCTGCAGTCGTTCGTTGTCGAGGGTCGTCAGCGCCGTGCCGTCGAAGCCGAAGACGGCGCCATAGGTCGCGAACCACACCCGGCCGCCTTTGCCGCGCGCGAAGCCGGTCGTCGCATAGGCGGAGTTCCGCGTCGGTTCGACCGGCACTGGATAGGCGTGGTAGGTGAAGGTCGTGCCGTCGTAGCGATAGACGCCCGGTTGGCCTTCCTGCGCGTTGGCGCCCATCTCACCGTCGTCCTTGAACCACAGGTCGCCGTCGCCGAGCGCCCAGCGCTGCTTCGCTGCGTAGTCGCGTGATCCTGGGGCGATGAGCTTGCTGCCGTCGAAGCCGGAGAGGCCTGCACCGCCTTCGAACCAGACGACGCCGTTCTTGTCTTCGTAGATGGAACGGATCTGGTCGTGGCACAGCCCGTCCTTCGTCGTCAGGTAGGTCACGCTCGTGCCGTCGTAGCGCGCGACGCCTTCGTTCCAGCTGCCGAACCAGAGGTTGCCCTTGCTGTCGTGCAGGATCGAGCGAACGGTCTCGAAGCGCAGTCGCGGGGGCGGTGCAGAGGAAGTCAGGGTCGGCGTCGCGGCCTGGTCGGGCGCTGCGCAGCTCGTCAGTGCAGCCAGGGCGAGCGCGGCGAAGACACGGCAGTGCCTCGGCGAGCGTTCCTGGAATGGGTTGGTCGTGATCATAGGCGACGCCACGATGCGCTCGGAAGCGCCAGCCACGGTAAGTCACTTGTCAGCTGGCGCCGATCGTGTCCCGGGGGCACGGAGGACGCGACGACACGACACGCGGATGCCGCGCACGAGCAGAGAGTGTGGTTCTCACCGTGCGGGAAGCTCCCTACGGCTTCGCCAGCCCGCGCAGGATGTCGAGCCGGTTCGGCGGCGCGTCCGGCGACAGGAAGTCCGGGATCGTGCGTGCCGTCCGCCGTGGTCGCCGCAGGAACTCCACCGGCCACTCGGCGACGCGAACTTCGCGCCGGTGCACGAATCGACCGGGCTCGGGTTCGTCGAGGTACTCGTCCTGGCGGATCAGCGCCAACGGTTCCTCCGCGCCCGGCGTCTTGGCGGCGAAGGCCGCGGCCTCGGCGTACGACGCGAACGCGTGGTAGTAGTCGCTGCCGTCCGCTTCGTCCGGCGCGCCGTCGTGCGGGTGGCACCAGACGCGATACTCCAGCACGGCGTCCCACACATAGCCGCCGCCCGCCTTCGCCACTGCGGAGTAGCTGCCAACGAGCGTGGGGTCGAGGATGGCGGGAGGTTCGAAGTCCATCGGCGTGCGATCGGGATGTGGCGGCGTCGTCAGGTCACCGGCGTCGTCAGCTTCCACACCGTGCGCCACACCGCCAGCGAAGCCAGCGACACCATTCCTGCGAACGCGCGGATGATGTAGCCGTAGTCGTCGTCGCCGCCGAGCAGCACCGGCGTCACCACCAGCGCCGCCAGCACCGCGAGCACGAGCCAGCGACCGCGGCCCAACGTCCAGTCGACGGCCGGCAGCATCGGCAGGCCGAGGCACAGCCAGACGACGTCGATGTGATGGTCGGTCACCATCGTGCCGGGGGTCACTTCGCTGAGCCCGGTGCGGCCCTGCAGCAGGTTCATGAGGCCGTAGCCGACGAAGCCGAGGCCGGCGAGCAGGAACACGCCGCGGAGGCACCAGAGGAAGCGCCGTGCGAGGCGGCCCAGGGCTTCGATCTCGGGCTCGCGGGGTGTGGTGGGCTCGGACGGTGAGGCCATGGGAGGCAAGGATGCCATGGGGCGAGGCGCTCGCTATGGTTCGCGGCCTGCAAATGGCCAAGAACCCTCCCTTCCGCCGCGTGCTGATCGCCAACCGCGGCGAGATCGCGGTGCGCATCACCCGCGGTCTGCGCGAGCTCGGCATCGAGTCGGTGGTGGTGCACAGCGACGCCGACGCCCGCTGCGCGCACGTGCAGGCGGCCGACCACGCGGTGCCGCTCGGCGGCAACACCGCGGCCGAGAGCTACCTCGACATCCAAAAGGTCCTCGCCGCGGCGAAGAAGACCGGCGCCGAGGCGATCCACCCTGGCTACGGCTTCCTCAGCGAGAACAGCGGGTTCGCGAGGGCCGTGCGCGACGCGGGGCTCGTGTTCGTCGGCCCCAACCCCGAGGCGATGGAGCGGCTCGGCGGCAAGAAGGCGGCGCGCGAGGAGGCGATCGCGGCCGGCGTGCCGGTGATCCCGGGCACCGAGAAGGACCATGGCGATGCGTCGCTGATCGAGTTCGGCAAGAAGATCGGCATGCCAGTGATGGTCAAGGCCAGTGCTGGCGGCGGCGGCCGCGGCATGCGCATGGTCGAACGCGAAGAGGACCTCGCCGAGGCGCTGGCCGCCGGTCGCCGCGAGGCGAAGGCGTCGTTCGGCGACGACCGCATGATCCTCGAGCGCGCGGTGTTCCCGGCGCGGCACATCGAGATCCAGCTGATGGGCGACCAGCACGGCCACGTCGTGTCGCTGCACGAACGCGAGTGCTCGGTGCAGCGCCGCCACCAGAAAGTGCTCGAGGAAGCGCCGTCGGCGGTGGTCGACGAAGCGCTGCGGCAGCGCATGGGTGCGGCGGCCGTCTCGCTGGCCAAGCGCGTCGGCTACGACAACGCCGGCACGGCCGAGTTCCTGCTCGATCCGAAGGGCAACTTCTACTTCCTCGAGGTCAATACGCGCCTGCAGGTCGAGCACCCGGTGACCGAACTGGTGACCGGCGTCGACCTGGTGCACCTCCAGCTGCACGTCGCCGCCGGCGGCAAGCTCGAACAGCTGCTCGCCGGTCGCGACCTGCGGCCGCGCGGCCACGCGATCGAAGCGCGCATCTGCGCCGAGTCGCCGGAGACCGGCTACATCCCGGCCGCCGGCCTGCTGAAGCTCGTGCGCGAGGCCGAAGGGCCGGGCGTGCGCGTCGACAGCGGCGTCTACAGCGGCTGGGAGGTCCCGCCCTACTACGACTCGATGCTCGCCAAGCTGGTCGTGCACGCGCCCGACCGCGCCACCGCGTGTGCGCGCCTGAGCCAGGCGCTGCGCGAGATGGTCTACCTCGGCATCCCGACCAACGTCGACTTCCTGCGCCGCGTCGTCGACGACGAAGCGTTCCGCACGGCGAACATCTCGACCGACATGCTGAAGCACCGGCCCGAGCTCGCGGCCGGTCCGCAGCAGGCGCCCGGCGACTACACGCTGGCGGCGGCGGTGCTGTGCCAGGTGCTCGGCAAGAGCGGCGGCAATGGCGGTGCGCCGGCGAGTGGCGGCGGCGGCACGAACGGTTCGACCGCGGTCTGGCAGACGTTGGGCGGCTTCCGCCTGTTCGAGGGCGCACGATGAAGATCACCCGCGAGTTCGTTCGCGACGGCAAGACCGTCGCCGTCACCGCCGAGTTCCTCGAGGGCGATCGCTGGCGCGTGCGCATCGGCGACACCGTGCACGAGTACGAAGCGAAGGCGCTCGGCGACGGCGGCGTGAAGCTGCAGTCGCTCGGCGAAGGTGCGGACCGCGCGTTCGTCGCCTACGGCGCGTCGCTGGCGAAGGGCTACATGGTGCGCGTCGACGGCCGCACGTGGACGCTCGAAGCGCCGGCGGCGCGGCGCGGTGGTGGGGCTGCGGGCGGCGACGGCGTCGTGCGCGCGCCGATGACCGGCACCGTGCTCGAGGTCGCGTGCAAGCCGGGCGACGTCGTCGAAGCCAGGCAGACGCTGGTCGTCGTCTCGGCGATGAAGATGGAGCACAAGCTCACGGCCGGCGTCGCCGGTGTCGTGCGCAAGGTCACGGCGCAGAAGGGCGGCACCGTCGATCAGGGCGCGGAACTCGTCGTGGTCGAGCCGCAGAAGGTCGAGGAGAAGAAGTCGTGAGCGACCCGCGCTACCCGATCGGCAAGATCGAACTGCCGGGCACGCTGACGCCGGCCGCGCGCGCGCAGGCGATCAGCACGATCGCCGGCATCCCGCACGCGCTGCACGACGTCGTGCGCGGCCTCGACCAGGCGCAGCTCGACACGCCCTACCGCGACGGCGGCTGGACGCTGCGTCAGGTCGTGCACCACATCGCCGACAGCCACGTCAACGCGTACGTGCGGCACAAGCTGACGATCACCGAGAAGACGCCGCCGCCGATCAAGGCCTACGACGAGAACGAGTGGGCCAGGCTCGCCGACGCCAACGGCCCGATCGGCACGTCGCTGCTGCTGGTGCAGGCGATCCACGAGCGCTGGGTGCACTGCCTGCGCACGCTGCCGGTTGCTGCGTTCGCGAAGACGTGCGTGCACAGCGAACGCGGTGCGATGACGCTCGACGACCTGGTGGCGCTCTACGCGTGGCACGGCAGCCACCACGTGGCGCACATCGCTCAGTTGCGGCGCAGCAAGGGCTGGTAGTCGAACGTGTGACCGCTGCGGCGCTTGCGCAGCACCTTCCAGTTGAGACCGCGCACGCGGCCGACCGGCTTCTGGTCGTTGCCCATTGTCTCGCACGGGAACAGCGCCTCGTCGAGCGTCTTCTGCAGGTGCTCGGTCATGTGCTGGACGTCGGCGGCGCTCTCCATCATCGCCTGCTCGGCGAGGTTCTGGCACTGCTCGATCGCGTGCGGCCAGCGCGCGATCATGCAGGCGCAGGCCATCTGCTCGTGCGCGGTGTCGGTCTCGCAGACGATCTCGAGTTCGCCGTCCCACTCCGAACCGTCGCGGTCGTGCCAGTGCAGCGGCATCGTCTGCGGCGACATCACGAGGCACGGGCTCGCCGGTTGCGCCGTCGCGACCTCGCCCATCGGGGCGGCGCCGAACGGCATGTTCACGTCGTCGTTGGCGGGAGTGCCGGCGCACGACGTGAGCATGGCCAGCAGCGAGGACGAGAGCAGGGCGGTGTGGATGCGCATGCCGCGGTGCTATCGGCCGTGCGCCCCCGTCAACCGAAGCGGACCGCGAGCGAGCCGTCGCGCCGGCCCTAGCCAGTCACGACTGCCGGCTCCGGACGTGGCGGATCAGGCGCGACAGGCTCTCGCTCCGCCGAGCGGCGACGTCGGGCCGCCAACGCGAAGCACAGAACGTGCGCACTTGGTCCACGTAGCCCGGCCCGATCGAGCGGCTGAGGGTAGGCACGATGTCCGCCTTGATCGTCGCCGAACGGGAGCGGCGGGCGAGGTTGACCAGGGCATCCTTCGGATCCTCCAGACTCTCGACATCCCGCGGCAGCAAGGAAGCGGCGACACCGAGCCATTGGGCGCTCGCGGGGTCGGCGAGCAGCCAGGCTTCGATGGCGCGAACGGCGATGCGCACGCAGCCTGGGTGTCCCCCGGGTTGCTTCGCCGCCAGCAGCTCGGCCGCGCAGGCCGCGTCCTGGTCGAGGTCGCGCACGATGAGCCACGGGGCGTGCATCGCGGCGAGCGCATAACCGCGCAGGTTGCCGTCGAGGTGGTGCTTGCCGCGCTTGCCGTGCACCACTCCCACGTCGTGTCCGTTCGCGCGCAGCACTGCGGCGACCACGGCCTCGTCCGACGGGCCTTCGACAGCCAGGGTCCAGATCGCCATCTCAGGCCGTGAACGGCAGCGGCTGCTGCTTCATGGCGCCCGGTTCCGTGTGCGGCAGCACGGCTTCGGCAGGCGAGACTCCGGCCTCGAGCAGGGCCCGCACGTCCTTGCGGTTGGCGGCGACCTCGACCTTCGAGCCTTGGCGCACTGGCGTCACCATCAGGATCTCCTCGAGGGCGATGCCGCGATCGGCGAGCAGGTCGCCGCTGTGGGTGCTGACGAGGATCTGCCGCGGTCGCTTGCGCGTCGCCGCGTGGAGCATGCGCGGGATCTCGCGCACGATGGCGCCGTTCAGCGACAGTTCCGGTTCCTCCAGCAGCAGCGGTGCCTGGTCCTCCATCAGGATCCACAGCAGTGCGATCAGCCGCAGCGTGCCGTCCGAGAACTGCCGTTCGTCCTGCCAGCCGGCGTTCGGGCGCCAGTGCTCGAAGCGTCCACGCAGATGGGGAACGCCCGCCTTGTCGTGGATCTGCTCGAGCTGGGCCAGGCTCGGGACTGCGACACGCATCGCCTTCTCGATGGCGCGCAGCCGCGATTCGCGGGTCTTGGTCGGCGTGTTGGCCACGCGGCGCAGGAAATCGGACCCGAGCGGATCGCTGCCGATCAGATCGAAGCGCTGCGGTTCGCGCAGCAGCTGCGGCACCAAGTGCAGGTAGCTGATGCGGGCCAGGAACTCGGCCAGCGGCCGGAACCTGCCGTTGGCGCTCAACTGCTCGAGGTGCGTCTGGCCCAGCAGGGCAGCGTCGTCGCGATCGTTCGCGTTCGGACGATCGAGCATCGTGGTGCCGTCGTGCTCCACCCGCTCACGAGCGACCACGGCGCCTTGCTTGCCCCCGGCGATCTCGAGGCGATAGGTCCAGTTGGTGGTCTCGGCGTCGCCGATCTCGACCTCGACGACGATGGCGCTGCGTGCTCGCGCGTGCAGCGAACGGATCTGGCTGATGCCTTGGCGCCGCTCGTTGGCGACTGCGGCCTGCAGACCGCCGGCGCCGGGACGCGCCAGGTCGCCGAGGAACCGCACCGCGTCGAGCAGATTCGACTTTCCCGCGGCGTTCGGGCCGACCAGGAAGACGCGCGACGACAAGGCCACGTCGACCGACCGGAAGTTCTTCCAGTTCTCGAGTCGGAGGCGGCGAATCTGCATCGCCGAAGGCTAACGACGCTGCGAGCGACCGACCAGTCGCGACCAGCGTGCTGGGCGAAAGGTGCTGCCGTGCGCCGGCGTCAACCGAAGCGGACCGCTAGCCGGCTCAGCGAGCCGAACTCGAAGCCTTCGATCGGGAACGTCACCGGTGCCGAAGCACCCGCGCCCGCCGCAGCACCGGCGGCGACCAGCAGCGGCAGGAAGTGGTCGTCGGTCGGATGCGCGAGCTGCAGGTCGGGCGCCTTCTCGCGGTAGGCGAGCAGGCCGTCCAGGTCGCCGGTGCGCAGCCGTTCGCGCACCCAGCCCTCGAAGTTCGCGGCCCACGCCGGTGGCACCGAGCCGCCCTTCCAGTCGAGGCGGCCGAGGTTGTGCACCATGCCGCCGCTGCCGAGCACAAGCACGCCTTGCTGCCGCAGCGGTGCCAGCGAACGCCCGAGCTCGAACAGTTGCCGCGGCGACCAGCGGTACGGCACCGACACCTGCAGCACCGGCACAGAGGCGCGGGGGAACATGTGCACCAGCGGCACCCAGACGCCGTGGTCCCACGGCCGTTCGTCGGCGCGCTGCAGCGACGGCACCGCGCGCTGCAGTTCGTCGGCGACGTCGGCGGCGGCGGGCGCTTCGTAGCGCACGCGGTAGAGCTCCGCCGGGAAGCCGGAGAAGTCGTACAGCAGTTCGCGGCGACTGCGCGTGCCGATCGTCGCCGGGGCGTCGAGCCAGTGCGCGGACACGACGAGCACCGCGCGCGGCTTCGGCAGTGCCTGTGCCATGCGGGCGAAGTCGGCGCCGGCCTCGCGATCGAGCGCCATCGTCGGAGCGCCGTGGGACACGAACACGACCGGCATGGTCGCCGTCATTGCGTCGGGCATCGCGGATTCGGGAGCGGGCGTCGGAGCGGTGATCGGCGGTGTCGGCGAACAGCTCGCCGCCGCGAGGGCGCCGAGCGAAGTGCGCACGAAGGCGCGTCGATCGAGGCCGGCGTCGGTGCGTTCAGCCACGGGCGCGACCTCGCGTCAGCTGCAACCGCACCTTGTTCAGCAGCGGCAGCAGGGCTTCGACCTCGGCGTCGCTCAGCGCCGCCATCGCTGCGTCCTCGAGCCCGTCGATCGGCTTGTCGAGCTTCTTCAGCAGGGCGAGGCCGCGTTCGGTGATGCGGCAGATCACCTGCCGGCGGTCGCCGCGGTCGCGTTGGCGCGTCACCAGCGCCTTCTTCTCCATGCGGTCGATCAGCCGCGTGACGCCGGGCGTGCGTTCGATCATGCGCGTGCCGATCTCGAGCGTCGGCAACCCGTCGGCGCCGGCCCCGCGCAGGATGCGCAGCACGTTGTATTGCTGCGGCGTCAGCTCGTCGTGGCCGGCGAGCAGGTCGAGCAGCGGCCAGCGCGTCGCTTCCGCGGTCAGCAGCAGGCACAGGAACGTCTCCTGCCGGCGCGAACGGAACGGCCGCCGCTGCTTGAGCGCCGCCTGCACGCTGTCGGGGTCGAGCGGTGCGTCGGGCGGGGGCTTCGGCGGGGTCGCGTTCACCGGATCAGTATCGACCGCAATGGTTGACATGACAAGCATCGCCGTTGGGCGTAGTGCGGGGGCGCGCGCCTTCGGGCGGTGGTATCGCGCTCGTGCCGGCGCGCAGCCGTTCGCCGTCGCGAAGCCGGTGAGCCAGGGATGGCGCCGCGCGCGCACCGCGGCACACTTTGCGCCCCGCATGACGGACGCGACCGCACCCCTGATCGGCTCCGGCCTCTCCGGCCTGCAGAAGGCCCTGCCCGAGGCCAAGGCGCTGCTGGCGCGCCGCCTCGTGGCCGCCGGTCGCACGCCGACGCTGGTCGACTTCGACAAGCACGGCATGCGGCTCGCACCGGACGAGAAGGTCGTGCTGCAGCAGTGGCTCGACGCCGGCCTGGTGACGCGCGTCGCCGCGGAGACGCGCGCCAAGGACGGCACCGTCAAGCTGCTGCTCGAGCTGCGCGACGGCAAGAAGGTCGAGACGGTGGCGATGCCGGTCGGCGCCTGCTGCGTGTCGACGCAGGTCGGCTGCGCGGTCGGCTGCCGCTTCTGCGCGTCGGGCCTGTTCGGCGTCGAGCGCCACCTGTCGACCGACGAGATCGTCGAGCAGATCGTGCACGCGCGGCGCGTGATGCGCATCGACCGCATCGTGTTCATGGGCATGGGCGAGCCGTCGCACAACCTCGACAACGTCATGGCCGCGGTGGCGCGCATCCGCGACGAGGTGCTGATCTCGGCGAAGAAGCAGACGTTCTCGACCGTCGGCGGTGTGAAGCCGCTCGAACGCATGCGCCAGTTCGCGGTCAAGCCGTGCCTCGCGTGGTCGCTGCACAGCGCCAACGAGCAGAAGCGCCGCGAACTGCTGCCGCGCGCGCACAAGGACCCGCTGCCGGAGATCGCCGCGGCCGCCGACGCCTATGCGCGCGAGGTCGGCACGCCGGTGCAGATCGAGTGGACGATGCTGGCGGGCATCAACGACACCGACCAGGACGTCGACGAACTGTGCACGCTGCTGCAGGGCGTGCGCGGCTACGTGAACTTCATCGTCTACAACCCGGTCGACGGGCTGCCGTTCGCGGCGCCGAGCCGCGAGCGCATCATCGCCATGGTGCGCGCAGTGAAGAGCCGCGGCATCCTGGCGACGATCCGCGACTCGAGCGGGCCTGATGCCGAGGCGGCGTGCGGGCAGCTGCGCCTGCGCGATCGCCAGCCAGCGGCGCCGACGTCCTGACCCGGGTTTTCCGGGTTCGCTGCGTACTCCTGGTGCTCGACGGGGGACTGTGGCGCGTGACCCGCTTGAGCGAACCGCCGACGCAACCAGCCACCGATCGCGACGAGCACGTCGCGGCCTTCGTCCGTGGCCATCAGGCCGCCGTGTGGCGCTTCCTGCACGTGCTCGGTTGCCGGGGCCAGCAAGCCGAGGCGATCGCGCAGGATGCCCTGGTGGTGGCGCTGCAGCGCGGTGTGCTCGCGTGGAGCGGTGCGGAGGCGGCGGCGTTCCTGCGGCAGACGGCGAAGCACCTGTGGCTGCGCGAGCAGCGCGGCGAGCGACGTCGTGCTGCCCTGCACGCGGAAGCTGCGGAACAGGCCTGGCAGCGCGATCTGCTGAGGCGCGGCGACCTCGACGGTGCCGGCTGGCTGGCGGCGCTCGACCGCTGCCTTGGCGAACTGCCGGAGCGTTCGCGGATCGCGTTGGAGCGGACCTACCGCGATGGCCTCGGACGTGCCGAACTCGGCGCCGAGCTCGGCCTCGGCGAACACGGCGTGCGCACGCTGCTGCAGCGCCTGCGTGCTGTGCTGCGGAGCTGCATCGAACGGAGGCGAGAACGATGACGAACGACGACGACAGGCCCGGTCAGCCTTCTGGTCCTGCTGGCGATCGAGAGCCGGTGCGCGCACCGGACGACCCGGTGATGGACTGGGCCCTGGCCGAACGGCTCGGCGGCGCGGAGCCGCCCGACCTGCTCGCTGGCGTGCAGGCGCGGCTCGCGGCGCAGCCTGCGCCGAGGACGCGGACGGCGAACTGGCTGACGGCCGCGACGGTGCTGCTCGCCGCGTCGGTCGTGGTCGGCGTCGCGGTGTGGGCGCGAACGCCGACCTGTGTCGAGCTCGAGCCGACGCACGCGGTCGACCCAGAACAGGACCCCGCCGTGGAGCCGGCCGTGGTGTTCGTACACGACGTGGCCTCCGCCAAGGCCTTGCCGAACGACACCCGCGCGGTGGAGGTCGTCGGCGGCGACGACGAAGTGATCGCGGCGCTGGCGCCGCTGCGTGAACTGCAGGTCCTGCGTGTGCGCGAACCGTGGAACGAGTCGTTCGGGCTCGGCTTGAAGACCGTGGCCCCGAGCGATCCTCGTCATGTCACTGCCGCCAGCTGGCCCGTGCTGCTCGGCTTCCCGAAGCTGCGTCGCCTCGAGCTGTCGGGGACCGTGCGCCTCGGCCGCCTCGGCCCGGCGGAGCGCCCGGTGTTCGCCGCAGCACTCGAAGCGCTGCCGCTGCTGACGTCGCTGACGATGCGCTGCATGGACACCGACGACGAGCTGCTGGCCCTGCTGCCACGCGCGCGGTGGCTGCGCAGGCTCGACCTGTCGTTCAACCACGGGTTCGTCGACGACGGTGTCGTCGCTTTGCTCGGTTGTCGCACGCTTCGTCGGCTGTCGCTGCGCGGCTGCCAGCAGCTTCACGACAGCGTGCTGGCGCGTCTCGCCGAACTGCCGGAGCTCGAGGAACTCGACCTGTCGGCGATCGACGGCATGAACTGGCGCAACGGCACCGAGGCCGACGACGACATCGGCCGCGTCGTGCGCGCCCGCGCCCAGCGGCACGCCGATCGGATCGGCATGGGGCCGGGCGAGGCGACCCTGCTGGCCCTCGGCACGGCATCGCGTCTGCGTTCGCTCGACATCGGCAGCGGCCACTGGCGCAGCTCGCAGCTGGCTCTGCTCGGTGGCGCGAACGCGGTGGGTGGTGGCAGCCTGCGCGTGCTCGGCGCCTTCGGCGGGCAGTTGGACGGCGTCGACTTCGTCGCCGGCCTGCCCCGCGGACTCGAGTCGCTGGAACTGTGCGGCGACTATCCGGATGCCCTGTTGCAGGCGATCGCCGAGCACCTGCCGGGCCTGCAGCGGTTGTCGCTCGCGGCCTGTGATCGCATCACCGATCGCGGTATCGCCTTCTTGGCGACGATGCCGAAGCTGCGCGCCCTCGATCTGCGCCAGATGCGCCTCACCGCGGCCAGCCTCGAGACGCTCGTCGCCATGACCGGGCTCGAGGAGCTCGATCTGCAGCATGGGTTCCTCAGCGACTTGGAGACCTTCAAGCGCCTGCGCTCGCTGCCGCGTCTGCGGGTGCTGAATGGCCAGACACTGCCCACGGCTCCGCGCTGAGCGGTCGCCTCGGTCGCGCGCGTGGGACACCGCCACCGGTCAGTTCGTGAACGTGTGTTCGAGCGGCGTGCCGCGGATCACGCCGCCCGGCTCGGCGATGACGACCGGCGTCAGGCCGTGCGCACCGACCAGCGTCGGCGCCACCGGCACGCGCAGCTCGTAGGAACCGTCCTCCCGCTTCGCCGCCGGCAGCAGCTGCGTCGACCCGTCCGGGCTGCGCACGACGAAGCCCGCCGAGGCGACGACACCACCGTTCGGCAGCGGCGGCACCTGGAAGCTCAGCACGTGCTCGTTGCCGTCGCGGACGACGCGCGTCTGCCAGTCGCCGAGCACCGGCGGCGGCGGCACGCGCAGCACGAACACCGCGTCGTCGCGTTCGATCGTCCAGCCCGGCGGCAAGGTCGCGCTGCGCAGTGTGGCCAGCAGTTCGTGCGAACGCCCGCGGCTGTAGACGACGTAGTCGGCGTGGTGGCGTTCGACCTGGTCGCGCAACCACGCGACTTGCGCGTCGGGGGCGAGGCCGCGCCAACCTGCGAACGTCGCGAGCAGCAACGCACCGGGCACGTCGCCGGTGCGGCCGAAGTCGCACAGGAACACCAGCGGCCGGCTGTCGCGCTGCACGCGTTCGCGCATCGCCGCGAAGTGCTCGTCGACCTGCATGCCGGCGAAGTCCTCGGCGGCGCGCGGCAGCGACGCCAGCGTGGTCGCCAGCACCAGCGCGCCGAGTGCTGTGGCAACGCGCGGACCGACGCGGGCGCCGGCGGCGAGCAGCATCGGCACCGTCGCTGGCAGCAGCGGCAGCAGCATGCGATCGATCGGCGTGAACGTCAGGCCGAGGAGCGCAGCGTAGGCGAGACCGGCGAGCGCCAGCGTGTGCTGGCGGCGGTCGCGCGTCACGAGCCCGAGCAGCAGCGCGATCGTGAGCACGAGGGCGAGCGCTGCGGTGACGAGGCCGGGGGCGCTCGTGGTGAGCGCGCGCGCGAGGTCGTTCGTCAGCAGCGTCCACACGTCGCCGAGGCCGCGCTGCAGGTACTCGAACCAGTGCTCGCGCAGGTCCTGCTGGATCGCCCCCGCATCCATCTGGCCGATGCGGTCGTAGTCGAAGCCGAGGCGGTACTTCAGCACCAGGTTGGCGGCGTTGCCGGGATGCGGCGGGCCAGCGCCCCAGATGCGCGTCGCCAGCCAGTGCGGTGCGAGCCCGAGCGCCGTGCCGAGGCCGGTGACGGCGATGCGTGCGAGCGCCGTTCGCCAGGGCACGAACACGAACAGCGGCAAGGCGCCGGCGGCGACGAACATCGACGACGAACGGCACGCCAGCGCCAGGCCGAACGCCACGCTTGCCGCGAACGTCGCCCTGGCGGCGAGTGCCGTGCGCGCCGAGGCCGCAGCGCGCTGCCAGCCGAGCAGGGCGAGCGCCACGAAGGCCGCCGCCGGCATGTCGGAGCTCGCGAGCATGGCGTTGGCGAACGTGATGCCGGTGGTGGCGACGGCGAGCGCGCCGAGCCCGGCGGTCCGCGGACCGACGAACGCACGCAGCAGGCGATGGCTGGCGGCGACCAGCACGCCGGCGGCGATGGCGCTGACCAGCCGGCCGGCCGCCAGGGGCCCGAGGCCGAACTGCATCGCGGCGAGCATCAGCAGGGACGGACCGTACGGGTGGTATGGATCGCCGGCGGCTTCACCGTTCGCCATGCGCATGGCGCGCCCTTCGTAGTCGTCCATCTCGCCGCCGACGCCAGCGGCGGGATGCAGCCACGGGCCGAGCAGCGCGAACGCCAGTGCTGTGGCGGCGCCGAGCAGCAGCGCGGTGCGCAGGTCGCGCGCGCCGTGCGTCGCCGCGCTGGTCGTGGTGTCGGTCACGGCGTGACCTCGAACGGCGTGCCGCGGCGGATCATGCCGGAGGTGTGGATCACGGCCGGCACCAAGCGACAGCGCAGGCCGCGCAGGGCACCGGCGGGCAGGTCGAACGCGTAGCTGCGTTCGCCGGTCGGGACCAGCGGCACGTGCTGCCAAGCGAAGGCGCCGTCGCGTGGCACGCCGACCAGGAACGCCGCCATCAAGATCGGGTCGTCGCCCGGCGCCGTCGTCGTGCGTTCGAGCTGCAGGTGCAGCGCGCCATCGCGCGGCGTGGCGCTCGCGGCCGCGAGCCATGGCGTCGGCGTGTGCGTCGCGTCGAGCACCAGCAGTTCGTCGTTGCGCACGATGGCGAAGTCTGGCGGCAGCGGTTGCGCCAGCAGCGCCTCGATGGCGGGGCGCGACGTCGTGCGCGACAGCACGGCGAACTCCTGGTCGTACGCGTGCAGGTGTCGCCGCAGTTCGGTCCACGGATCGTCGCCGACGAACGCGAAGAACGGCCAGACCAGCGCGCGCGCCGGCTCGCCGCGTTCGGCGCCGAGTGCGGCGACGGCGGCGCGTTCGGCGTGCGCGTGCAGCAGCGGGAAACCGCGCAGCACGTCGGTGGCGCGGAAGGCGACGACGGCGAGCAGCAACACCAGCACGGCGGTGGCTCGCCGCGCTTCGTCGCGGCGCGCGAACGGCACCGCCAGCGCGAGCACGGCCGGCAGCAGCTGCGGGATCGTGAAGCGGTCCATCGGCCGGAACATCGCGGCCAGCAGCGAGGCGTAGCAGAGCGTGGCCAGGGCCAGCACGACCCGCGCGCGATCGCCGCGCCAGAGCGCGTGCAGGAAGCCGGCGAGCACCGCGAGCGACAGGGCGATCGCCGGTGCCGTCGCGACGCCGACGCCGAGGCCGTTGGCGAGGCCGGACCCGAGGTATTGCAGCGCATCGCGCGCCGCCGGCCACAGCCACGAGGTCCACTCGGCGCGCAGGATCTCGTCGTAGCGCGGAGCTGCGGCCAGCCACTGTGGTTCGTCGTAGTGGCAATGGAACTTCAGCACGAGGCTGTGCCACGCGAGGTTGTGCAGCGGCGAGCCGAACACGTGCGCGAACCAGACGAAGTGCGGCAGCTGGCCGACGACCAGCGCCGGCGCGGTCCAGCCGACGCGGCGCAGCCGCTCGCGCAGCGGGTGTGCCGGGGCGACGTTCCACAGCAGCGGCAGGAAGCCCGCGCCGAGCCACAGGGCCGGCGAACGGAACGACGTGGCGATGCCGAGGCAAAGGCCGCCGAGCACGAGCTGGCGCGTGGTGACGCCCAAGCGCGCGGCGCGGCACCAGTGCAGCAGGGCGACGGTGCCCATCGCCGCCGCCGGCACGTCGCTGCACGCCTGCACGGTGGTGGTCACCACGAACTCGGACAACGCGACGATCGCGGCCACCAGCAGGGACGCGAACGGCGGCAGCCAGAGTCGCGCCAGGCCGTGGCTCGCCCACAGCAGCACGAGGCCGAAGCCGACGCCGAGCGCGCGCGCGGCGGCGAACGGTTCGACGCCGCACCAGCCGAGCGCCGCGATCCACAGCGGATAGCCGGCTGGGTGGTAGGGATCCTTGTTGTCGCTGCCGGCGAGGATCGCGCGCGCGCGCACGACGTACTGGTCGAGTTCGCCGCCGATGATCTCGACGGTGTGCACGCCGAACGCGAGCCACGTCCAGAACGCCGCCGCGGCGAGCAACAGGGCGAGCAGGCGGCGATCCGGAGCAGCGGGCATGGGGGCGCGCAGTCTAGGTCCGTGCCCGCGCAGGGCGAGGGTGCGGTGCCGGGGCGGCGTTCAGCGCGCGGCCGGTTCGCCTCGGCGCCGTGCCGCCAGCGCCGGTGGCAACACCGCTTCGCGTTCGCCGAACGCCGCGAAGCGCCGCCGCAGTTCGCCGTCGGGCACGCCGGCTTCGATCGCCGTGCCGCGTGTGCGCAGGGCGGGCGCCAGCGTCTCGTCGTGCACGCCGTGCGGCGGCTTGTGCAGCACCATGTCGGCGGCTTCGCCGCTGCCGAGGACGAGCGAGGTGTGCCCGGGCGAACGCACGACCGCGACGTCGTTGGCGACGAAGAAGCGAAGGCTCGCGGCGTGGGCGAGCAACTCGGGCAGCGCCGCTGCGGGCAGCGAGTGGCCGGCGAGCGG
>CANGSN010000002.1 GCA_947455805.1 Planctomycetota bacterium | reverse complement strand
GCTTGAGGTGTTGCTGGAAGGCCATCTGCAGGTCGTCGAGTCCGACGTCGGTGACGTCGAGAAGATACCAGCCGATGGCGTCGACGGCGTCGTCGCCGAGAGGCGGTGCGTCTGCGTTCTCGACGGCCTGCAGCAGGTCGGCCCAGTGGGCGATGGCGGCGAGGGCTTCGTCGCCGTGGCACCGCGGCAGGCATTCGAGGCACAGCAGGGTGAGCTGGGCGAGCGGTGTCATCCCGGGCCGGCGCAGTTCGATGGACGAAAATCGCGCGCGGAAGCGGGGATAGCACCGCGACTCCGCATCCCGGCCGCTTGCGCGGCACGACGAGGCCGCCAATCATGCGTCGCCCGTTCTGCCTGGAGCCGTTCGTGATCCGCCCCACCCTGACCGCATCCCTGTTCCTCTTCGTCGTCGCGTGCCAAGGCCAGCCGGAGTCCGGCACGACGGCCTCGAACACGGCGGCCGCCAACACGGCGGCCGCGAACACGCCGCCCGCGAACACCACGCCGCCCGCGAGCGCGTCGGCCACGCCGGCGAACGCCACCACGAGCCCCGCCGCCATGCTCGCCGCCGATGCCGACTGCAACCTGTCGACGCCGCTGGTGCCCGGCATCCCCGGTAGCCCGGGCAACCTGGTCAAGTCGTCGCGCAACCCGAACGGCGACAGCGAGCTGTCGGTGCTGATGCGCCAGTTCGTCGACGACCTGCGCGAGGTGCGGCCGATGCTCGAGGCCGGCCAGAAGGTGAAGGCGCTGCTGCCCGTGCACCGCAAGATGCGCTGCGCGTGGCCGACCAAGCCCGAGGAGCGCAACCAGCAGTTCGACCTGCGTGCGCAGGCCTATCTCGGCGCGGTCGCGGCGTTCGACCAGACGCCGGGCAAGGACACCTACAACGCGATCATCGCCGGCTGCATCGCCTGCCACTCGGTGTCGTGCGGTGGCCCGCTCGAGTTCATCGGCGAGATGCGCTGGGAGTGAGTTCGCCGGCGAACGCGCGCGGTCGCGTTCACTTCGCCGCGGGCGCTATGCCGCGGAACGCCGGCATCGGTCGCCCTTGCGCGAACCACACCGCCGGCGCGAACGAGGTCGTCGACGGTCCGTAGCCGACGTCCATCTTCGCCAGCTTGCGCGTTCGCCCCGAGCGCACGTGCAGCAGCTGCAGGTTGCCACCTTCGTCGACGAACACGACGAAGCGGCCCTCCGGCGACCACGTCGGCCGCAGCAGCGGATTGGCGCTGCCGAACACCAGGCGCGGTTCGCCGTCGCCATCGAGCTCGAGCAGGGAGGCGGCGTAACCGTGACTGGCGCCGGTGCCGGGCTCCATCGGCGGCTCGCCCTCGCGTCGCGGCGGCGTCGGCCGGCTCTGCAGCAGCAGCGCGCGCTTGCCGTCCGGCGCCAGCGACGCCATGCCGTGCTGGAACGAGCGCTCGGTGCGCTTCTGTGCCTCGCCGCCGCCGACCGGCACGACGAACAGGTCCCACTCGTAGGGCCCGTTGCCGCTGACCAGCGACACCACGCTGTCGCCGAGCGCGAAGCTCGCCATCGTGCTGGTGCCCGGCGGCGTGCTGTCGAGGCGCGCATGCACCGCCCCGGTCGTCGCCTCGAGCACGACGACGTCGCCGCCGCTGACGACGGCGAGGAAGCGGCCGTTCGGCGACCACTGCGCCTCGCGCACTTCGCCGAGCTCGGGGGCCAATCGCCGTTCCTGGTCGCGGCCGAGCTCGCGCAACACGAGCCCGTCCTGGCGCAGGATCGCCGCGTGCACCCCATCGGGCGAGAACGTGCCGCCGTGGCCGCGGTCCTTTAGCACCTCCTTGCCGGTGGCGAGTTCGATCACGTGCAGGTCGTGCACGCCGAAGTCGTGGTGGTCGGGCGTCGTCGAGAACAGGAGGTGCCGTCCGTCCGGCGCCAGCGCCAGGTCGGCTTCCATGGTCGTGTTGGCGGTCAGCGCGATCTCCTGGCCGTCCCGCCACGCCCACAGTTCGTTGCGGATGATCTCGCCGCGCGGGAACACGACGACGAGCCCGCCCGGGTGCTGCAGTTCGATGCCGCCGAGCACATTCTCGATGCGGCTGCGCAGGGCCGGGTCGTTGGTGTCGTCGCGCAGCGTGCGCAGGTCTGCCAGCACCGCCGGACCGTAGTACTCGAGCTGCTGCGCCGCGACGAACTGCTCCGCCGCCGAATCGCTGCGCAAGGCGGCGATGGCGCGTTCGCGGGTCCAGGTCGGCTTGCCGGCGTCGTTCGGCTGTTGCGGCGGAACGGCGAGTGACGACAGCAGGGCGAACGAGCACGACGCGGCGAGCGAGAGGGACATCGGCGGCTCGACGCACGATCGCCCGCCCGGTTCCTAGGCGCCAGCGCGCGACGGCGTTCCGCCATCACTGGTCGAAGCTCGCGGGCAGCTTGCGTTCGACCTCCGTCGTCTGGCCGGCGACGACGCCGAGGGTGCCGAGGTCGATCCACAGGGGCTCGAGCGGATCGCCGGTGCCGCCGTTCTTGCGATGCTGCTCCGCGAGCTCCTCGCGTCCCGCCTGCGTCGTCAGCCGCCGCGGCAGCACGCGCAGCTGCAGCGTCTCGACGGGCCGTTCGAGGCGTGTGCGACCCTGGTCATCGGTGACCGGCAGCCACACCTGGTCCCCGCTCGAGCTTCGCCCCAACAGCTGCACGCCAGGCACCGGCTTGCCGTTCGCGTCGAGCACCGTGACCTTGATGTCGCCGGCCCAGATCGCGAAGTCCTGGGTCGTCGTCTGGCCGGCGGTGATCGCGGCGGTCACCGTGATCGGGACCCGCAACCAAGACGTTCCCGAGCGCGTCGACACGGAGCCGCTGCAGGTGCCGCGCGGCAGCAGGACGGAGTAGCGGCCGTTGGCATCGGTGCGGGCGAACCGGTTGAGGCCGATCGGGTTCCTGCCCGTCGGCACCTCGACGTAGAAGCTCAGCACCGCGTCGACCGCGGGGACACCGTTCTTCGTGACGGTGCCCGACATCGTTCCCGGGAGGAGGTAGGCGAGATCCAGCGACACTTCCGTCAGACGGCCCTCCTGCAACGTCACGTCACGCATCCAGGGACTGGCGAGGCTGCCGTTCTCGTAGCCGTCCCAGAAGAACAGGAACAGTTGCCAGCTGCCCGGGGGCAGGCCCGAGAGCTCGAACGTGCCGTCGCTGGCGACCGCGAAGAGGGGGTTGTCCTGGCCGACGACCTTGCTCTTCGGGTCGTCCCGATACAGCGAGATCCACGGCCGGGCCGCCGCGTTGCCCAGCAGTCGCTCCAGTTCGGCGACGGCCTCGGGCGGCACGATCTTGCCGCGCAGGCGGGCGCCGACGTCCACGGTGAGCACGAGTTCGTCGGCGACATCCACCAGCACGTCGCCGGCGAACTTGGGCACGTGGCCCGGCCCGAGTGCGGCGACCCCGAGCGTTCGGCCGGGTGGCCCGGACAGCACGACGCGGCCCGTCGCGTCGGTCTTGCCTTCGGCGCGGACGATCGCCGTGTACGGGTTCTGCCAGGAGTAGCGCTGCTCTTCGCTGATGCGGTTCGTGTCCGCATCGAATCCGTAGCCGAGCGGTTCGCACAGCTGCACGACGCTGCCCACGAGCGGGTTGTCCGACCGGTCGACGACGCGCACCGAGCGCGACACGTCGCGTGCCGCCACGAGTTCGACGCGGGTGTTGGTGCGTGCCGCCACCTCGATCGGTTGCAGCACCGACGTCCGCCCCGCCGACTTGGGAAAGTCGACCGCGACCGTCCACTTGCCCGCGCCGATGCCCGGCACCTCGGCGACGCCATCGCTGTGCGGGCCCCGGGACCGCACGCGGAAGTCATCGGACGAACGGCCTGGACGGTCGCGCGGCGCCACGCGCACCTGGAACTTCTCGATCGGACGCTGCTCCTCGTCGACCACGCGCACCTGCAGCGTGCCGGCGCGCACCAGCGGCAGCACGACGTCTTTGCTGCCGAACGGCATGGGCTCCGTCGGCGTGGACTCTTCGTAGCCCTCCGCCCGCACCAGCAGCGTCACCGGCAGCTTGCCGGTCATCGTGTGGTCGGCCTCGATCCGGAACGTGCCGTCGCGCCCGGTGCGGTCCGCTCTGCTTTCGCGATTGGCGTCCCGCGCTTCGACCCGCGCGTCCGCCACGGGTCGTCCGGCGTCGTCGACGACGCGCCCGGTGATCGTCTGGCCCGGGGGTTTCTTGACGACCACGATCGTCAGTTCTTCGACCGGTCGCGTCGCCGTCAGCGTGCCTTCGATCGGCTCCAGCAGCCGCTCCCGGCCGCTCGTGCTCACGTGGTAGGGGCCCGGCGGCAGCAACTGCTCGCAGGCGAACGCGCCGGTCTCGTCGCTGCGTCCGTAGGCACTCCACACCGGCGTCGGCAGCTGCTGGTCGTAGCCCTCGCCCGGACGCCTGGGATGCACGGAGACCATGAACTTCGCGAGCGGCTGCCCGGCCTGGTCGACGACGCGACCGCGCACGCGGATGCCGGTCGTCATGACGACGTCGCCGACGTCGCGCACCGAGCCCGCATCGAGGGGGCCCCAGCGGGCGCGCATCGCCGCGAACTGCGCATGCTCGATGTCCAACAGGAACTGGAACGGCGGCGGCGGCCAGAACGTGAACTCGAACCTGCCGTCGGTGCCGGTCGTCTGCTTCGGCGGGTGTTTCCACTCCGGCTCGGCTTCGTGGTCGCGCAGCCACGACTCCATGAGCTTCTCGTTGCCCCACACGCCGTGCACGCCGACCGTGCACCCGGCGATCGGGTTGCCGGCGCTGTCGACGCAGCGGCCGCGCACGGTGGTCTGCGGTCCGTGGGCTGCGCTCGTGCTCGCCGCCGCCTGGGTGCGCGCGAGCTCCGCATCCGCCTTCGGCTGGCTCGCGGCGCTGCCCGTCGCGACGGCTTCCGCCACCGCTGCGACTGCCGGCACCTGCTCGGCGGTGCGTTCGTCCGCGTCCGGTGTTGGCAGGAGCTCGCTGCCCGACACGAACCACCACACCGCGAGGGCCGCCACGACGGCGAGGAACAGGATCCCGAGCTTCTGCATGCGCGGCGCCTCCTCTGCGCCGTCAGGGTCGGGGATCGTGGGTGTGCTCGCCCGCCGCGTCAACCGGCGCCCATGCGCTGCCGGCCCCGCCTGCTGGGAAAGTGGAGAAGGTCGAATACCCTCGGCGGGCTCGCGGGATGAATGCCGCGTGCATGCGACGATCCAACCCGCCCTGGCCATGACCGAGAGCCCGCTCGACCTCGCGGCGCTGGTGCGCCGCCACCAGCTCGGCCTGTGGCGCTACCTGCGTGCGCTCGGGGCGCGCGGCGATCAGGCGGAGGACCTGCTGCAGGACACGTTCCTGGTGGCACTCGACCGGCTGCACGACGACCGCGGCGACGCGGCGGTGGCGACGTTCCTGCGCGAGACGGCGCGGCACCTGTGGCTGCGCCGCCGGCGCGACCAGGGGCGGCGCGAGGTGCTGCTGGCGGAGTTCGTCGAAGCGCGCTGGCGCGACGTCGCCGCCGCCGACGAGGGCGAACGCTGGCTCGAGGCGCTGCGTTCGTGCGTCGAAGGTCTCGACGGCAAGGCGCGCGAGGCGGTGCAGCGCAGCTACCGCGACGGAGAGGATCGGCGCACGATCGCCCAGGCGCTCGGCATGAAGGAGAACGGCGTGAAGACGCTGCTGCAGCGTGTGCGCGCGGTGCTGCGCGCGTGTGTCGAGCGGCGGCTCGGCGCTGGTGAAGTGGCCACGAATCCGCGGAGGGCGACGTGAGCGATGCCATGAACAACGAAGCGAACGACGCCGCGCCGCTGCGTTCCCACGAAGCCGAAGCGATGGACCGCTGGCTCGACGCCGGACTCGACGAAGCGCTCGGCGGCGAACGTGCGCCCGACGTGACGGCGCAGGTGATCGCGCGCGCTGCGGCAGGCGAACGGCCGTTGCTCGGGCCTGAAGACGTCCCCGTCGGCGCTGGGCTGTGGCGTCAGTTGTGGCTGGCGGCGCTGCTGCTTCTCGGGCTGGGCGTCGTCGGCGGGGTCGCATGGATGCAGCGCGCGGGTGCGGGGCGCGACCATCCTGCGCAGTTCGTCGCTGCGCCCTCGATGCAGGACCCGGGTGACGGCGAACTCGGAGAAGGTGAGATCGTCGTCGTTCGTTCTCGCCAGGAAGTCGCGTCGCTGCCGACGGACCTGCGCGCGGTGAAGGTGGAGCTCGGCAAGCGCGGCATGGAAGAGCTGGTCGATCGCTGTCCGAAGCTCGAGATTTTGATCGTCGAGGGAGTTCACCCTGACGTCAGGCCGCGCCGGAAGGACCAAGACGACACCGCCACCACGGCCGAACTGATGACGCTCGTGGGAAGGCTCTCGGAGCTTCGGGATCTGCGGCTCGGCTACCTCCACGACGCGGACGCTTCGCTTGCTCCGCTGCGCCAGTTGGCCAAGCTGAGGTCTCTCGCACTGCAGTTCTCCTTTGGCATCGAGCAAGAAGGCGCAGAGGTCGTCGCTTCCCTCCAGGGTCTCGAGACGTTGCGCATCGACTGCATGGAGGAACCGATCCGACCGGTTCTGCTTCGGGCGATCGCTGAGCTGACCGCGCTAGAGCACCTCGAGCTGCATTCCGACTACAGCCCGGAGCTGCGTGATTCGAAGCTGCTCGCGGCGCTGAAGCAGTTGCGCGAGTTGCGTATCCATCTGGGAGCGCCGTTCGGTCCGCCAGGAAGCAGTGCTGTTCACGACGACGTGATTCAGGACTGGCCAGCTCTGCGGCGACTCTGGATTCCGCATGCGATGGTCACCGAGCAGATCGGCGCACGGCTCGTGGAGAAGACGCCGGCCCTGATCGAGTTGGACCTCGGCGGCTGCCGGTCCCTCGATGTCAGCACCGTTCGCGGGGTTCTGCAGTTGTCGCAGTTGCAGAAGCTCTGCATCGCGGGCGTCCGGACCTCGACCGGCACGAATGCGGACTCGCCGGCCGACCTGGTAGCGCTGCTCGCGGCCGCGAAGCCCCTGCGCGAAGTCGACCTCGGTGTCGCACCATGGTTCACGCTCGAGCATGCGGCGACTCTGCTCGCCGCCGGCAAGCGGGTGCGCGTGGA
Source organism: Planctomycetota bacterium (assembly GCA_947455805.1). Classification (GTDB taxonomy): domain Bacteria; phylum Planctomycetota; class UBA1135; order UBA1135; family UBA2386; genus UBA2386. The sequence continues at coordinate 38,365 of CANGSN010000002.1, read as the reverse complement.
ACGCGACGACGCTGAGTTCCAGTTGAAGCTCGCCGACCTGCACCGGCAGCACACGTACCGCCAGATCCGCGCCGTCGCCGAGATCGCGACGCTGCCGCCGATGGTCACACACGTGGAGGTGCGGAACCTCGGCGATCGCGCAGCCGTGGCGCTGGCAGCCTGTCCTTGGATCGAAGTGCTCGAGTTCGTCCGCGACGACCAGGATCCGCTGACCGCTGTCGGTCTCGACGCCGTGCTGGTGCTCCCGGCCTTGCGGCGGCTCCACGTCGTCGGCGTCGACGCCTTGCCTGCCGACGCACTGCGGTCGCTGGCCAAGGGCAAGAAGCTGAGGACGCTGAGCCTGGTCGGTTGTGTGGTCGGCGACGCTGCGCTCGCGGTCCTGCCGTCCCTGCCGGAGCTTCGAGAACTGTACCTGATCGCTGTGCGCGGCTTCGGTGACGCTGGCATGCGCGGCATCGCCGGCTGCCGTCACCTGACCTCCCTGACCCTGTCCGCGTGCAAGCACCTCACGACGGAGCAACTCGCGCTCGTTGGCGAGCTGCGGACCTTGAACCGCCTAGCACTCGCCAACCTGCCCAACCTGCACGACCGGGCGGTGATGTCCCTCCAGCATCTGCTGGTCCTGCAGGACCTCGACCTCACCCAGGGGCCCTTCACCAGCATGGCGCTGCAGGCAGTCGCCGAACTGCCCAGCTTGCGCCACCTCGTGCTGGCGGAATGCACCGGCCTGGTCAGCAGTGCGTTGCTGCACGTGCCGACAGGCGTGCGGGATCTCGATCTGTCTGGCTGCGGTTTCGACGCCGCTGCGTCCGCCCTGCTGCGGGACCGCTTCCCAGCGCTGCGCAAGCTGGTGTTGCGCGACGCCGACTGGCTCGATGACGAAGGCTTCCGCGCGCTGCTCGCCGCGCCGAGCCTCGAGCACCTTGCCGCCAAGGGCTGCACGAAGATGACCCCGGTGCACGCCGACGCCATCCGCGCCGCGAAGCGCCTCCGGTTCCTCGACATCAGCCGTTCGACCTGCGTGCGCGACGAGGATGTGCCGGGCCTCGCCGCCGACCGCCCGGACCTGCAGATCGTGCGCAAGGTGTGGTGATCGCGGCGCCGAGTGACCGGAATCCGGAGGCTGCGATCGGTCTGCGGCGGCTGGACCGTGTCACCCATGTGCCCGGACACGGGTACCCGCCACGCGGAATCTCCTGTCACGCAGAAAACCGCGCGGGGATTGCATCCGTTCGACAGGTTGCGGGCATCTAGTCGGAAACAGAACTGGCCGCTGTGGCGTCTGACCGGCCCGATCACGCGCCACGTCCCTCCCGTTCGTCCCGTCCCTCGCCTCTCTCCCGTGTCCTCGCCGTTCGACGTCGAGCTCCAGCTCGAACGCCACGCGACCGCCTTGCGGCGTCTCGCGGGGGCATTGCTCCGCAATGCGCACGATGCCGACGATGCGGTGCAGGAGGTCTGGGTGGCAGCCTTGCGGGAGCCGCCGCCGCACGACAGCGCGCCCGGTGGCTGGCTGCGCACCGTGCTGATGCGCGTCGTCGGCAAGTTCCGCCGCAGCGCGAGCCGGCGGGAACTGCACGAGATCGCCGCGACCCGGCCCGAACTCTCGCCGGACCAGGCGCCGGACCAGGCCGCGATGCTCGCCCATCAGGAGATGGCGAAGCAGCTGATGGCCGCCGTGTTCGCGCTCGAGCCGGCCTACCGGGACACCATCTGGCAGCGCTTCTTCGAGGGGCGCTCGCCGCAGGAGATTGCATCGACATCTGGGATCCCGATCGCGACCGTGAGGAGTCGGCTGCAGCGCGGCGTAGGGTCGCTGCGCGCGCGGCTGGGTGAAGGAACCGAGACCGACTGGCGGCCAGGTCTGGCCGTCGCGTTCGGGCTCGGCACAGGAGCGCCGCCCGCCGTGTCGGCAGGCGGTGCGTTCATGGGGGCTGCAGGTTTCGGCGTTGCCTCGGCGGCGCTGGCGGCGGCCCTCGCGATCGGGGTCCTCGCATGGCAGTCCGACGGGGGTGGCCCCACCCCGTCGTCGGGCCGGGCAGGTCCCGGAGGGGCGCCCTCGGTGGCGTCCGGGTCGTCGTCTGCAGGCGGCCCCGCTGATGTGGCGCTGCAGCGGGAGGTCGTGGCACAGGCGAAAGGGTCCGCCGAAGCTCCTCCTCCCGCTGCAGCACCGCCGGCGTCTGCGGAAGTGCCGGTGGCGCCGGCGGCCCTGCCGCTGGCGGTTCGCGGTCGCGTCGTCGACGCCGACACCGGCAGTCCGCTGCCCGGGGTGCAGGTCGTGCTGCGCTCGATCGATGCCTCCGAACTGCAGCTGGTGCCCAATCCGCACGCCGCGCCGACGTCGCGCCCCGATGCGGGTCCCGCAGCCGTCGGCCTCGGTCCCGCCCGCACGACCGCGAGCCGTGTCGGGGAGTCGGCGCGCGATGGCCAGTTCGCCATCCCTGCCGCGGTCGCGGGCCTCGTCGAAGTGCGGGTCACGGCGCCCCAGCGCGTCGGTTGGGTGTGGCAAGGCAGCCTCGACAGCGCGCGTCGGACGCTGGACCTGGGCGAGCTCCGCATGCGCGCAGGCCGCCTCCTGCGCGGCCGCGTCGTCGTCGGCGACGGCAGCAGCTTGGCGGGGCGCATGCTGATGGCCAACTTCGCGGTGGCGTCGAGTGGCATGGCGAAGGAGATCCGCGCCGGCACCCGGATCCGCAGCGACGGCACGTTCGAGTTGGCGGCGCCGGTGCCGTTCGGCGAGGTGCAATGGCGTCTCGGCGCCGGAGCGTTGCTCGCGACGACGCCGACGGTGACGCAGGTCACGGCTGAATCCGGCGAGGTCGAACTGCAGGTCGCCAGTCCGCAATCGATTCGGGGTCGCGTCGTCGATCGCGATGGCAAGCCGGTGGCCGGCGTCGCCATCAGCGATCCCTTCCTCGCGGAGACGGTGCGCAGCGGGGCCGACGGCTCGTTCGTCGTGAGCCGCGGGGAACTCGATCGCGCGCCGGCGACGATGCTGCGCGTGCTGCACGCGGAGTCGTGGCAGGCGCATCCGCCGCTGCGCGGTGTGCCGTGGGGCACAACCGACCTGGTCGTGCGCCTCACACCGTTGCCGCCGTTCGAGCTGCGCGTGGTCGACGAGGCCGGGCAGCCGGTCGTCAACTTCGGGATCGCCCTCCAGCGCGAGGGCCTGTCGCCGTTCTTCCACGACCAGGTGCAGCACCGCGGCCGGCACCGCGGCGGCGTGCTGCCCCTGCCCAGCGTGCAGCCCGGTGCGACGTGGTTGCGGGTGCTGCCGACGGATCCCGAGTTGGCGCCGAGCGAACGCATGGCCGTGCCGGCCGCCGGCGACGCCGCGATGACGGTCGTGCTGGCACGCATGCGGCCACTGCCGATCCGCGTCGTCGACGACGGCCAGCCGGTCGCCGGCCTGCAGGTCGAACTGCTGCGCCGACGCAACGGCGCGGAGCTGGCGGAAGGCGATCTCGCCGTCGACCCGCGGCGCGGTCGTCGCTGCGCGATGTCGGCGCGGCTGCTCGAACGGCTCGACGGCGCGACCACCGGCACCGACGGCATGGCGATGTTGCGGCGCGGTCCGGACCTGACCGACTGCGTGCTGCGCCTGCACCGCGACGGCGATCCCGACGGCATCGTGCGCGACCTGGTGCCGCCGCCCGACGGCTCACCGCTGGTCGTGGCCCTGCCGCACCACGGCGACGTGCACGGCACCGTGCGTTCGCCCTCGGTGCCGTTCGCCGACCTGCGCATCGCCGTGCTCGGCACGCGCCACCGCGCCGGCCAGAGCCTGCCGGTCGCCGCCGACGGCACGTTCGTCGTCGAGGACCTGCCCTACGGCGAACACACGCTGCTCGTGCAGCGCCGCGTGCTCGTCGCCCAGGGCGTGTTCGGCTCGCTGTTGCCGATGCGCGCCGTCAAGATCGACGTCGACGCTGCGCGCGTCGCCGTCATGCTCGATCTCGCCAACCTGCCGCTGGCGCAGCTGCGCGGCGCGGTGCGGTCGAGCGAGCGCCTGCCAGCCGACTACGCCATCGACCTGTGGCGCGAACGCGACGACGGCACCATGGATCGCGCCGCGACGACGCCGCTCGCCGCCGATGGCACGTTCGTGTTCGACCAGCTGCTGCCCGGCACCTACCGGGCGTCGTTCCGCCGCGGCAGCTACGACCCGCGCGCGCTGGCTGGGCTGCATGCCGAACGCTTCTTCGTCGCCGCGGGCGAACACGTCGCGCTGACGCTGGCGCACCGGCCGCAGCGGTTCGTGCTGCGGCTGACGCGACCGGATGGCACGGCGATCGTCGGCGAGCGTGTGCAGCTGCGCTGCGGGGGCGGGCTGTGGCCGACCGAGCGCTACCAGCTGCCTCTGGTCGACGGCGAACTGGTGCTCGATCCGGCGCCGACCCTGCCGATCGAAGTGCGCGGCGGCGAGCCCGGTGCCCCGTGGAGTGCGCCGGTGGTGATGCCGCCCGATGTGGCGGAGGCGACGGCGACCGTCGTGGTGCCGTTCGCCAGCGGCGGCTGACGCGACGTTCCGCCGACGGCGCGCGGCGCGCTCAGGCGGTCACTTGCCGCCCATGCGCAGCTGGCCGTGGTTGGCGACGATCAGCCCCGCGGCGTTGGCGCCGGCGTCGAACGCGCCGCCTTGCACGTAGATGTCGCCGCCTTGCAGCACCGGATCGTTCGGGATCGCCAGCGCCCAGTTGGCCGTCGTGCCCGTCGCCAGCAGGCCGCCGATCAGCACTGGATCGACCTGCAGGTCGCAGCCCGGCATGCCGATCGCCGCCAGCGACACCGGCAGCGGCACCGCCCCCGAGAACGTGTTGCTGAGGCCCATGACGACGATGCCGATCGTGTTCGCCGGCACCGGCGTGATCGCCATCTCGAACGTCTCCGCGAGCCACGGCCGGTCGCTGCTGACCAGCGACGGCGCCTGGCCGAGCGTGCCGGCGCAGCCGTTGCCGAAGGTCGCGAAGAACGCCGAGGCGACCGGCGCGTAGCGCCACGTCTCCGGCACCGCGACGCTGCCGAACATCAGGATCTCCTCGCGGATCAGGTCGTACGACAGGTAGGTGTCGCTGCGCGCCGACGGCAGCGTCGCCGGCGTGCGCTGGAGCCACGTGCCGGCGGCGCCGTTCCATTCCCATTGGTCGGCCGCACCCGGGCCGCCGAACATCACGATGCGGCCGCGCGCGGTGTCGGTGACCATCGAGTGGTCGAAGCGCGCCGACGGCGACACGGCCGGCGACAGCTGCGTCCAGGTGGCACCGTCGAACGACCAGGTGTCGGCGCCCATCAGGTACCCGCTGAACAGGATCAGGTTGCCGGTCGTCGGGTCGTAGGCCATGTCGCTGGCGCGCCGCGGCGACGGACTGTTCGCCGGCGTGATCTGCGTCCAGTTGGTGCCGTCCCACTCCCACATGTCGTTCAGGTCGGTGGTGGTGTAGCCGCCCCACAGCACGGTGGTGCCGCGGCCGGGGTGGAACACCAGCGGGAACGAACGGCGCGGGCTCGGCGCGTTCGTGGGTGTGCGCTGCGTCCAGTTGCCGCCGTCCCATTCCCAGGTGTCGCCGATCAGGCCGCCGGCTGCTGGAACGCCGCCGAACATGACCAGCACGCCGCGGTTCTGGTCGTAGGCCATCGCGTGCGCGACGCGCGCTGGCGGCACGGTCGTCGGCGTCGCCTGCGTCCACGTGGTGCCGTCGTAGAGCCACGTCTGGTCGTAGCGCACGCCACCGGTGATGCCGCCGAACAGCACGTGGCGGTCGCTCGGCAGGTGGAACGCCATCGCGTGCGCGGTGAACGGCAGCGGCGAGGTCGCCGGCGTGCGCAGCGTCCAGTTGGTCTGGGCGGCGACGGTGGCGAGAACGGCGTGGACGACGAGGCTCGAGACGAGCAGGCGGTGGTGCATCACGTGGGCTTCTCCGGTTCGGAGGCGCCGACAGCCGGCGCCGAGCCCGCGGATGCTACCGGTGATTCCCGTTCGCGCGACCGGCCGTGCTCGTCACGGCCGCGTCGCGTTCACATGCGTTCGGGCGCCTTGATGCCGAGCAGCGACAGGCCGGTGGTCAAGAGGCGCCGCGCGGCGTCGACCAGCACGAGGCGCGCGTCGCGCACCTTCGCTTCCTGGCCGACGACGTAGTGGTCGCGCAGGTAGCTGTGGATCTCGCCGGCGAGCGCGATGGTGTGTGCGGTGACATGGCTCGGTTCGCTCTGTTCGGCCGCGCGCTGCACGGCGGTCCCGAAGTCCATCATCACCAGCAGCACGCGCTCGGCGTCGGCCAGCACGTCGCAGTCGATGGCGTCGACGCTCGGCACCTGGGTGCCGACCTTGCGCAGGATCGAGCTCAGGCGCGCGCACGCGAACTGCACGTACGGCCCGGTCTCGCCGTCGAAGTTCAGCATCGCGTCCCAGTCGAACTTCACGTCCTTGATGCGCGAGTTCTTCAGGTCGTTGAACACGATCGCCGACACGCCGATCTGCTCGGCGACCTCGTCGGCGTTGGGCAGGTCGGGGTTCTTCTCGCGGATGATCGAGCGCACCTTGGCGACGCTCTCGTCGAGGATCTCGTCGAGGAACACGGCGTTGCCGGCGCGCGACGCGAACTTCTCCCACTTGCCGTCCTCGGTCTTGCTGAGCACGAGGCCGAACGGCACGTGCTCGACCGCCTTGGCGATCGGCTCCTGCATCTTCGTCAGCACGCCCTTCAGCTGGTCGAAGTGCAGCTTCTGCTCGGCGCCGACGACGTAGAGGATGCGCGTCGGGTGGAACTGCTGCTCGCGGTAGAACGCCGCTGCGAGGTCGCGCGTGTGGTAGAGCGTCGTGCCGTCGCTCTTGCGCAAGAGGCACGGCTCCTTGATGCCGAGTTCCTTCAGCCAGACGACCTGCGCGCCGTCGCTGTCCTCGAGCACAGAGGACGCGGTGACGCGCTGCATCGCCGCCTCCATCTTGTCCTCGAAGAAGCTCTCGCCGGTGACATGGTCGAACGTGACGCCGAGGCGCGTGTACGGGCCCTGGAACGCCTTCAGCGACTCGTCGCGCAGGAGCCGCCACATGCGGCGTTCCTGATTGTCCGCACCGCTCTCGAGCGCGCGGAAGTGCGCCGCCGCCTCGTCGTCGAGCGCAGGGTTCTGCTTCACTTCGACGCCGTAGCGCTTGTAGAGGTCGAACATGTAGCGCATCGGCGACTTGTGCAGCTCCTGCTCGTTCCCCCAGCGCATGTACGCCGTCATCATCTTGGCGAAGGGCATGCCCCAGTCGCCGAGGTGGTTGATGCCGTGCACGGTCGCCCCTTGATGGCGATGGATGCGGCACAGGGAGTTGCCGATCACCGTGCTTCGCATGTGGCCGATGTGGAACGGCTTCGCGATGTTCGGCGAGCTGAAGTCGATGCAGACGATCTGGCCGTTGCTCCGGGCCTTGCCGTACGGCGCGAGATCACCCTGGATCGCCGACAGCACTTCTCGGGCGAGCGCGCCACGGCGAAAGCGGAAGTTGACGAACGGCCCCGCCGCGCTGGCCGACTCGACGATGGCGTCGGCGGTGATCTTCGCCGCGAGCTCCGCCGCCAGCGCCGGCGGCGCCTTGCCGGCGAGCTTCGCCAGCTGGAACGTGCCGAGTGCCACGTCGCCGTGGTCGCGGTTCTTCGGCGGATCGAGGCGCACCAGGGATTCGGCCTCGGCGCGCGGCAGGCCGAGTTCGGTGACGGCGGTGAGCAGGCGGGCTCGCAGGTGGCTGTGCAGGTCGGTCACGTTCGTGCTCGGTTGGAAGGGCGAGCAGGATAGCGATGCGGGGCGGTGCGGCGGAGGGTGCGGTGGGGAAGTGCGGGGAAGTGCGTGGGTGGCGTTTGGGAAGGGGGCGTGAGCGTGGGGAGCTGGGTCGCGGGTCTCGTCTCGGGGGTTGGCGGCTTCAGGGGCGAGCGGAGACTCGTTCGCGCGTGAGGTGCTCGGGCCCTGCCCGGCTCCGGAGTTAGGCACTTCTCATGAAGGCCGGTGCAGGTGACCGGTGATGGTGTGCTCGGCCGGGTTGCAGCGTCGGTGAGCGGCGATAGGCTGCGGGGAACGAGGCCTGCCGGCTTTCGGCACTTCCCTCGAACACGAGTTGGGCGGATGTGGAGTCACTGTGCATGTGTCGCTTGCGTCGCAGCATTCCTGCTGCTGCAGCCAGCTGTGTTCACCCGCCGGCTCCTTCGTCACTCCACGGCATCATGGGCGCTGCTCACACTGTGGACTTCACTTGTAGGGTGGATACTCGCAAACGGCGCAGTCTACTTCTACTTCGAGCACTTGGCAGACCTTGCTGATCAGCCAGACCCGCCACCGGAGGTGCTCGACCGTCTTCTTGCCGACGGTGCCAAGCGGACCTTCGCGCTGTACTTCGGCTGGGCTTACGGCGCAATCTACTCGATCCCCTCCGTCGCCATCGCCGTTGCTCTACGCCTCGTGTTGCGGGGGAGGGGGCAAGCACCGCCCAACAAGCCCAAGCAGCCGGCCGGCGCCCCAAGCGGCGCCGGCGGCTGATGGGCAAAGACGTTGGGCAGGCAGGTTTGCGGACAATGGACGGACTTGACGACTTTTCACGATCATTCGCTGACGCGCTCTTCGCCGCCGTTCCGAGCCTCCGCGACCACGCCCGCGCCGAGAATGGTCTGCTGCTGATTCACCTCGAGCCGGGACCGGTCCGACAGGATTGCGAGTTCTGGGTCACCACCGATGGGGGGGAGATCACCGTGGGCTTTGGCATGTTCCACATGCACTTCGACTGGCCGGTTCCGGTTCCATGGCCCGAAAGCGACCCGATCAGCTTCATTCGCTCCTTGATGCTCGACGAGACGCTCGTCGGAGACTGGACACGCGACGGCAAGTGGTCCGGCTCCGGCATCCTGACGGCGACCGAGGAGCCGGACCTGCGAGGCATGGAGCCGGGAAACGTCCTCCACATCAGATCCTGGTCGGGTGCACGCGATCGGACGATCAGGGGACGATAGACTGCTGCCCAACACGACCTTGAAGCCGGAGAGCGCCGCAGCAGCGCTCGCGGCTGAGGGTCAAAGAAGTCGGGTGGGCATGATCGTCGTACGGAAGAGCATCGCTGTCATCGCAGTCCTCTTGCTGCTTGCGGTGCCGATTGGGTCGATCTTCGTCGAGCGGAGGCTTTTCGGCGGCTCGTGCACCGTGCTTGCCTACTCGGTCTTCTGCCTGGGCGCGTGGATCTGCGTCCTCAACTTCTACCTCTCCTTCCTACGCCCTCTCGTGTATCACTTTCTGAGGCGAAGAGGCAGGTACCGCAACGTATCCGGCATTCCGTTGGTGGGCATGGCAGTAGTCGCAGGGCTTCTGCTCGCTCCTGCCAACGTTGGCCTGAGCATCGCGTGCCTCGTCTTGTTGCTGCTGGACACAGGCAACCTGATCTGGTTCGTCGCTTGTGTCTGGAGAGACGACAGCTTCTGGCGGTTCGCAACCTGAGCAGCCGGCCAGCGCCGCAACGCCGCTCGCGGCGGATGCGTGAACACGACGTGCGAAGATGCAGGTGATCCGAAGCAAGATGTTGGGCAGCCTTGCGTGTGCAGCCATGATGGCGTCATGCGCGGTCCACCGGGCGTCCCAGGGACCGGAGGCAGGAGCCATGGACTGGACCAAGCTCGTCGCGGAGTTGACCGGCGCTGAGTACTACCACGGGATCGTCACGCCCGAGACGAAGCCATTCGTCGTCACGTTCGAGTCTGGGCTCACGGACCGGGAGGTTGCTCAGATCGAGCGGAAGTACGGATTCAGGTTCCCGCCAGACCTGCGGAGGTTCTTGCAGACTGCGCTCCCGAAGGGCGACGGTTTCCCAGACTGGCGGGCAGGTGTCGACGGCTCGCTGAGATCTTGGATGGACGGGCCGAAAGAAGGGGTCCTGTTCGACGTCGAGCACAATGAGGTCTGGATGGCGGAATGGGGTACGCGTCCGGACTCTGCCGCCGAGGCCAAGCTGGTGGCGGCCAAGTTCCTCGATGCTGCGCCGAAGCTCGTTCCGGTGTTCTTGCACCGAATGATCCCAGCCAGCCCCCATCGAGCGGGAAACCCGGTGTTCTCCGTGCACCAGACGGACGTCATCTACTACGGCTTCGATCTCGAGGACTACCTGCGCCATGAGTTCGAACTCCCAGGGCGTCGTACGTGGCCCGACTCGATTCCGCCGATCGAGTTCTGGAGCAAGCTCTTGTAGGGCGGGTGTAGGAACGACGAGCTCCCATGAGACTCAGGGCCTCAGATGCCGTGACGGCTTCGGCGGGATTGCGAGCTGCGCTGCGCTCCGATGGAGTCGCGATTCCGCGCTCCCTGGCCTGGCTCGCCGGCTTCTGCGTGCTCGTGATCGTCGCCAGCGCGCTCAGGCCGATCGTCTACCCCGGGTGCAACTTCGACCCTGTGCGCTGGCGCGATCCGGCGTGCGTCGCTGAGGGCGTTCGCTTCGCGATGCTGGATTGCATGATGGCTGTGGGGTCGTGGAAGGGGCGAACGCGCGCCGAGATCGTGGCGATGCTCGGCGAATCGGAGCCGGAAGCGCGGGTCGAAGAAGCCGAGCTCGGCTACTACGTGGGGCTGCAGAGGCGCGGGTTCGTGTTCGATCGCATGTGGATGGTGGTGAGCTTCTGTCTGGACGGTTCGACGAGCCCAGTGCGGGTCGTCAAGGGGCTATGAAGGCTGCTGCATGACACGCATCGAGGACTCCGCGTCGGGTGGATCGTCTGCACGTGAAGCGAAGTGGCGCCACGTCGCGGGGTTGCTCTCCGATTGGTATGGCGATGGGGCCGCACCGACGACGAAGCCCGGCGAACTGGACCGAGCCGAAGCGCGGCTCGGCTTTGCATTGCCGGCCGCCCTGCGCGAGCTCCACGAGCGATTCGGGCATCGCACCGATGCGTGGAACGTGCAGGACGTTCTGTATGCGCCGCACGAACTGTGCGTCGACCAGGGACATCTGGTGATTGCCTGCGAGAACCAGGGAGTGCATCGATGGGCGATCCCCTTGGCGGCATTGCACGAGACGGACCCCGCTGTGGTGCTCCTCGCCGACGACGAGCGGAACCTGCGTCAGGCAGCGCCGAGCATCTGCGACCTGGCGGTCTGGTGGTTGCTTCTCGGGGTGAAGAACTCGCCCCGAACGCTCTTCCGCGCCTACGGCGTGGCGGCCCAGGAATCCGTCTGCGCTGCGATCGTCGAGCACCTGCCGCGCTTGCCGGTTCTCGACATTCCCTGGTTCTTCGAACCAGTGCGGCTCTACGGCGATGCCGACCTCGTCGTCGAAACGCAGGAGGGGCTCTGTTTGTGGGCGACCGCCTTGGACTCTCGGCCGTTCGAACGAGTGCTCGAGCTCGCGAAGGTAGCCGGGCTCGAATGGGAGCAGGTCGAGCGGCCTGATTAGAGGCGCGCCACGACCGTGCCCTGCGCCTGCGGCTGGTGAGCGGCCGCGAGCCAAGCAGCGCGGCCGCGTCACCGGCTCCATGCAACCGCCTCGATCAGTTCTGACCGATCGTGTGGCGGATGGCGTTGCTCGACGAGGTGACGAGGTTCGGGCCGCCGAACAGACCGTCGAGCACCAGGAACTGCGCGTGCAGATCCACACCATCCAGACCGGCCGGGATCGTCAGCGTCACCGAACCAGTCACATTCGCGCCCGGCAGCACGAACGTCTCCCAGGCGAGCGCCGTCGGCGTCAGGCTGATCATGCAGCCCGGCGCCGTGATCGTCGGGAACTGGATGCCGGGGCGAACGGCCGCGATGTCCAGGAACTGCACGCCGAGCAGCGAGCCGGGCGGGACGTTGTTCGCGTTCCACGCCACCGTCTGGCCGGCGAACAGGCGGCCGTTGTATTGGACGCCGCCGGCCACCGGCGTGGTCACCGCGGTCTGGCCGATGTTGCCGAACGAGCCTTCGGGCGACGTCGTGAACGCCGGCTCGATCGACAGGTCGCGCGACTGCGGATCCACCGAGTTGACGCCGGAGAGGCCGCCGAGGCGACCCTGCGAGAAGCCGACGATCGCCGCGTGGTGGCCGAGGGTCGAACCGCTGGAGGTCGTGAACTGCGGCATGCTGCCGTAACGGAACTCGACGACGCCGGTCGCCTCGTAGATCACGCACTGGAAGTTCCAGATCGTGTGCCCGGTGATCGGCGTGACGCCGGACGACGGACCGACCGTGTTGAACTCGGCGACGTCGCGCCAGGTCACGTAGGCGACCGCGTTGCCGGGGCCGCCGCTGGTGTCGGTCAACACGTGCAAGCCGGCCTGCGGGTTCAGCGTCAGGTTCTTGCTCATGTTCAGGTCGTGCCAATACAGGGCGTAGCGACCACCGCTGTATTGCACGATCGGCGCCGTCGAGCCGGTGACCGGGTCGCCGAGCAGGCGGCTGACGACGCCGGCGAACTGGTTGTCGTTCATCGTCGGGTCGAGCCAGACGAAGCCGTTGGTGCTGGCGACGACCGTGCTCGTCGAGCCGCCCGGGAACGCGTGCGTGAAGCCCAGTGCGTGCGTCACCAGCGCGTCGTCGGCGATCGAGTTGGCCGTGGCGTTCACCTTGGTCGCGTCGAAGGCCGGAGCCCCGGTCGACACCGTGTAGAAGGTCGGCGCCGTCGGATTGTCCGGCGTCAGCGTCAGGCCGCTGTTCAGGTCCCACTGCTGGCCGTTCAGGAACGCCTGGTAGAACGACGAGGCCGAGCCGCCGCAGGCGCCGCCGTAGACTTCGTTGCGGGCCACGACGACCGGGTTGAAGCCGCCGGTGCCGGCGAACTCGACGCCGACGATCAGCGGGATGGAGCTCAGCGTTCCGGTCGCAGAACCTGGCGTGGCCGTCGTCACGCCGGCGCCGCGGATGAACGTCGAGCCGCCGGTCGTGTTCGCCATCGCGATCAGCGACAGCGGCGCCGCATTGCTGGGCGCGTTCGGCATCGTGATGTCGATCAGGAAGTTCGGCTCGCTGCTGGTCGGGTCGAACGCGATGGCGCCGCCGAGGGCCACGAGGTCGATCTCGATGTTCCAGTTGTTCGGCATCGAGCCGACCGAAGGCGCGACCGTGACGTTGGTGGTCACCGTCGTCCCCATCGTCGTGGTCGCCGGCAGGGTCGGTGCCAGGTTGTTGGCGAACGTGTTCGTCATCGTCGCGTTGGTCACCGAGGTCGAGCCGACGGCGACGTTGACGCCCGTGTAGACCTGGCCGCCGAGGTTGATCTCGCCGTCCTCACCGCGGAACTTGATCTTCGTGATGAAGATCGGCCCGGTCACGCCAGTGAAGTTCGAGCCCTCGTAGAGGATCTGCATGCGGCCGGCGGTCGGGCGCCACCAGGCGGTGGTGCCGACATTGTTGAGCTGCAGGTTGCTCTCACTGAAGTAGTGATTGTCGGGGAGGGTCACCTGCTGCTGGGCGGCGAGCGTCGCACCGAGCAGTGCGAAGGAGACGAGACGGAGTGGCGTCATGGTGCTTGGTTTGGAGGAGGTGGGTTGCGAACGAGCCCTGTGGCCGAGGCAACACGCTACCAGACCTTCCCTGCCAGCGGGGCGCAGGTCGCCGTGCATCCACCCTTTCTTGGTCCTGGCGCCCCATCCCCTGCGCGCCCCCGCATTCGCCCGGCCGACAGCGCCGCACCCGGCGCGTCGCCGCCGGATCTCAGTCTTCGAGCTGGCGCAGGATCTCGGCACGCGCGGCTGCATCGTCCTGCCACAGGCCGAGGCACTGCGTGGTCAGCGTCATCGCGCCGCGCTTCTTCACGCCGCGCGTCGCCATGCACTGGTGCTCGCAAGCGACGACGACCGCGACCGCGCGCGGCGCCAGCGCGTCGTGGATGGCGTTCGCGATCTGCGCGGTCAGGCGCTCCTGGATCTGCAGGCGGTGCGAGAACGCGTCGACGAGGCGTGCCAGCTTGCTGAGGCCGACGACGCGCGCGTTCGGCAGGTAGGCGACGTGGGCGCGGCCGGTGAACGGCACCATGTGGTGCTCGCAGTGCGAGTGGACCTCGATGTCGCGCACGACGACCGGGCCGGAGTAGCCGTCGAGCTCCTCGAAGCTCTTCTGCAGCAGCTCGGTCGGGTCCTGGCCATAGCCGCCGAAGTATTCGCCGTAGGCGCGCAGCACGCGGTCCGGCGTCTCGCGCAGGCCTTCGCGGGTCGGATCCTCGCCGATCCAGGCCAGCAGCGTGCGCAGGGCTTCGTGGGCTTGTTCGCGCGTCGGGCGGACGAGCGGTTGCGGGATTCGGCTCGTGGGCCGACCGGATTGGCACGGGTGCTTGGCGTGGGCGGCGAACAGGTCGAGCCGGGCGTTCATTGCGCAGCCTTCGCACGCCGTCGCGGCAGGGATGCAACGAGTGTGGCGTGCGGCTGGCGTCTGCGGGCCTCGTTGCCACAATGCCCCCAGCCTCCCGATCCCAGCGCCGCCTGCACATGCGCTCCGATCGGCCAGGATCCGCGCATGCCGCCAGCTTCTCCCTCGACCCTGACGACGGCGCGCCTGCGCCTGCGTGCTCTCGGTGAAGGCGACGCCGACTTCCTGGTGGCGCTGCTGAACGATCCCGAGTTCCTGCGGTTCATCGGGGATCGTCGGGTGAGGGATCGGGCTCAGGCGATCCGCTGGCTGCACGCGGGCCCGCTGGCGAGCTACGCCGTGAACGGATTCGGCCTCTGCCTCGTGCAGTGTCTGCAGGACGACGAACGGATCGGCATCTGCGGCCTGCTGCGGCGCGACGGGCTGGCCGACGTCGATCTCGGCTTCGCGTTCCTGCCCGAGTATCGCGGGCACGGCTACGCACTCGAAGCGGCGGATGCGATGCTGCAGTGCGGCCTGCACCAGCTGAGGCTGCCGCGGGTCGTGGCGATCGTCGATCCTGCGAACGAACGTTCGATCGCGCTGCTTGCGAAGCTCGGCATGCGCTTCGAAAGCGAGGTGCGCCTGGCGCCGGAGGAGAAGCTGCTGCATCTGTATGCGATCGCGCTGTGATGGCGCGTTGCTGCCGCGCGGCCTGGCTGCGGCCGTCGGTGGCCAACCCGCTACGCTGCCGCGGTGCCCGTCCTCGAGATCCACACCACGATCCGCGCGCCGATCGAACGCGTCTTCGACCTGTGCCGCAGCATCGACGCGCACGCCGCCTCGGCGACCGGCACCAGCGAACGCGCGATCGCCGGCCGCACGACGGGCCTGCTCGAACTCGGCGAGACGGTGACCTGGTCGGCGCGCCACTTCGGGCTGCGCTGGCGGCTGACCAGTCGCATGGTGGCGGTCGACCGGCCGCGGCACTTCCGCGACTCGATGGTGGCGGGCGTGTTCCGCCGCTTCGACCACGACCACACGTTCCGCCAGGACGGCGACGTCACGCGCGTCGTCGACGTGTTCGACTACACGAGCCCGCTCGGCGTGCTCGGTCGCCTGGCCGACGCGCTGCTGGTGAAGGGCCACATGCAGCGCTTCCTCGAGGAGCGCATGCGCACGATCCGCGAGCTCGCCGAAGGCGACGGCTGGCGGCCGTTCCTGCCGCCGACGTGACGTGACGTGAGGTGACCTGACGCGCCGAGCCGCCGCTCAGCGCGTGCGCGCCTGGCCCCGCAGCTCGATCTCCTCGATGCGCAGGTCCTCGCCCCACGTGGCGACGCCGATGCGGTGCTTGCCCGGGATCGCCAGCAGCGGCGCCTGATCGAACAGCACGTGGCCGCCGAGGCGCACCGACAAGCGCTTGCCGAACCAGTCGAGCACCAGCTGCGTCGGCTTCTTCTCGTCGACGGCGAACGGCACGAACGGGCTCTCGAACATGCGCAGGTCGTAGCGTTCGAGGTAGGCGCGCACCTTGTCGCCGTGCGGTTCGAGGATCAGCGTCCAGCCGCACAGTGCGTCGCGCTGGCCGTCGCCCTGCAGGATCACGCACAGCTTCGGCGCGCGGCTGCCGGGGGCGAGGTCGATCGCCAGCGAGTAGGCCTCGAGCGGTTCCGTCGCCTTCTCCGGCAGCCACGCCAGGTTCGACGGCGAGTCCTTCGGGAAGCCAGGGCGAACGGTGTACTTGCGCCACTCGACGCCGCGGTCGGTGGCGAAGCCTTCGAGCGCGCCGTTGCGCACGCGCCACTGGCCGACGGTGGCCTCGAGCTTCTTGTGCCCGCCGGCCTGGTCGAAGCGGGCGCGGAAGCGCGAGGGCCAGCGCTTGCCCTCGGGCATGTCGATCGCCGCCAGCTTCTTCTGTGGCGGTTGCAGGTCGGTGCGCCAGCCCGGCAGCGGCGTGCCGTTGCGCTGGGCGATGGCGAGCGTGCAGCCGGCGAGGCCGCCGCCGTTGCGGATCTTGAGCAGCACCTTGTGGCGACCCTTCGTCAGCTTGACCGGGAAGCGGATCACGTCGGGCAGGTGCACGCGGTTGCGCGGCCGCCACGGGCCGCCGCCGCTGTTGTGGAAGTCGTGCTTGCCGATCAGCTCGTCGTCGACGAACAGCGTCAGCTCGTCGTCGCCGCGCACGTGGAACCACGCTTCGACCTCGGCGTCGACGGTGACGTGGGTCAGCGCGTAGATCGCGCTGTTGTCCATGTACTGCCAGTCGAACTGCACCCAGCCGCTGTTCTCGACCGTCACCGGCTTCTCGCCGGGATGCCGCCACGTCGGGTTGTTGTTGATGCTCTCGTAGCGCGCCTTCAGGTCGATCTCGAGCTCCGGTGGGAAGCGGTACGCGTCGGGGTCGACGCCGTCCTTCTTGAACGGCCCGATGACCCACCAGTCGCGCACGACGCCGAGTTCGGCGGCGAACTCGTCGAGGCCCTTCTCCTCCTTGGCGAGCCGGCGCGCCGTCTGGTCGCGCGTCACCGCCGAGCCCTTCGCAGAGCTCATGTCGACGTCGAGGTTCCTGGCGGCGGCCGCCGCGAACTCGCGCTTCACCGCGTCGAGCTCGTCGGCCAGCAGCGGCCAGCGGAACTTCACCAGGTCGGCGAACGCCTGCGGGCCGAACGCTTCGCACAGGTGGTAGGCGAACGCGCGCGCCAGCGTCGGCGTGCGCGTGTCCTTGATCGGGCAGCGCCGGTAGTCGCGAAAGAACTTGCGGTAGGGCTCCCAGCGGTAGCCGTCGCCGTTCTTGCCGTAGGTGACGACGAAGTGCAGCAGGAAGCCCGCGCTCGGCCCGTAGTTCGGGATGCGCCAGTATTCGAGGTCGCGCTGCAGGTAGTCCTGCAGGAACGCGCGCTGCGCCATGCCGATGGCGGCGCGGCCGCCGGCGACCTGGCCGAGTTCCCACTGCGCGAACGCGGCGCCGAAGTCGGCGAGCCCTTCGCGCATGCCGCCGTAGACCGGGTTGGTGTCGTCGACGCAGTGCGTCAGTTCGTGGTAGAGCAGGCCGTTGTCGACGCGCGTGTCCTTCGCATCGGGCTTGGCATTGCCGATGTCGATGATCTTGCCGCCGCCGACGCCGCCGCCGAAATCCCACAGTTCCTTCCAGTAGACGGTGACGCGGTCGCCGTCGGGATTGGGCACGCGGCCGAACAGGTCGGTGACGTAGAGATACGCGAGGTCGAAGCGCAGGGCGCTGTCGGCCGGGATCGTCGACACCAGCTGCTGCGGGCCGATGAAGACGAAGCGATGGCTCGCGCGCGTGCTGGTGCGGGCCCAGCACGGGTGGTTCATCGCCGCTTCCGCCTCGGTGCGTTCCTCGGCGGGCACGTCGGCGAGCCACGCCTTCTCCAACGCCTCGCGCGCCGCCGCCGCCTGGTCGCGCAGCTCGGGCGTGAACTCGACGGTGCGCACCACTTCGCGCGCGATGCCGCGCTGCGCCTTGTCCTTCGCCGCCAGTTCGACGCCGACCGCCAGCCGTTCGGCCATCTTCGGGTGCTTCTGCACCAGCGCGTCGACGGCGTCGCGCTGTGCTTTGTCGAGCTCGAACACCTTGGCGACGATGCCAGAGCGATCCTGCGTGACGCGGCGCGCGTCGGCGAGCGAGCCGAGCACGGCGCGATCGGCCTGTTCCTGCAGGGCGCCGCCGACCTCGTCGAGCAGCAGCAGCGCCCCGAGCAGCTTGCCGCGGTCGTACATCCAGCCGGCGACCTGGCGCAGGTAGCGCGCGCGCTCGGCGCGGATGCGTTCCTTGACGATGTCCTGCTCCTCGAACGACAACGGCGCCGGCGGCATGCGCCCGACGGTCAGCAGCGCCTTCTGCAGCTTCGCCTTCAGCGGGTAGTCGTCGAGCCGGCGGAACGCGAACTCGAGCTGGTCCCACGCCGCCTGCGGGTTCTTCGGGGCGAGGGCGAGTGCCGCGGTGATCGTCGCGTCGACCGCCGCGGCGTCGGGCGTGCCCTTCAGGTCCGGGAACACGAACGAAGCCACGCGCACGAGCCCGTCGCCGCCGACGTCCTTGCCGAGCGGCGGCAGCACCTTGTCGTCGGCGGCGGCGTCGACGAAGCCGAGCCAGACGTCGATCGTGTCGCCGGCGGCGACACCCGCGGGCGGCGTCGCGAACACCAGCGGCAGCTCGTAGTCGACGGCCTTGCCCTTCGGCCACTGCTTGCTCGGCACCGGCGGCGCGTGGTCGCGGCGCAGCACCAGGTCCTTGCCGTGCCGCAGCTCGATGCGCACGGCGAGTGCGCGCACCAGCTGTTCCTCGGCCGTGAACGACAGCCGCAGCGGCGCGCGCCCGCTCTGTGCCATCACGGTGGCGTCCAGGCTCGCGCTCACCCGCACCGGCTGCGACGTCGGCCGATCGTCCTGGGCGGACAGCAGGGCGGTCGCGAACAGGAAGGGCAGCAGGGCCGGTGCGCGGATCGTCATGGCGAGGCCGCGCAGTATGCGGCCGCTGCGCAACCTTGTCGCGGACGTCGCACCGCGCCGTGGCATCGTCGCCGCGTCGGGCTCAGCGCTGCCGCAGCTCGCCCGGCTCGCGCTCGGCCGCAGTTTCGGCGATGCGGTCCCGCAGGTCGGCGATCTCGCGCGGCACTTCCAGCCAGCGCACCAGCGAGAACGGATGCTCGGCGCGCAGGCGTTCCCACACCGCCAGCGCGTCGCGATGGTGGCCGTGCTCGACCATGCGTTCGCGCGCGATCAGCGAACGCGCCTCGATGCAGGCGACGCGCACGACGACGTCGAGTCAGGCGAGCGTGCCGAGCAGCAGGCCAGCACACGCGGTCGAGGCGACCATCGCCCAGCGACGACGTTGGGCGCGGCGGCGTGCGAACTCTTCCTTGTCGATCATCTCGATCGACACCGCCGCTACTGCCAGTTCTCCCACTGCTCGTAGGCCTCGGCGATCGCCGCTTTCAGCCGCACCTCGGTGGCCTGCAGCTCCTTCATCTTCGACGCGCTGGCGTAGTTCGCCGGGTCGAGCATCGCCGCCCGCAGCGCCTCCAGCTCGCCCTCGAGCTTGATGATGCGCTCCTCGAGCCGCTGGAACATCAGCGGGTTGCGCACCTTGCCGGTCTCGATCGCCTTCTTCGCCTCGACCGGCGGTGCACTCGCCGCCAGCTTCGCCGCCGCCTTCTCGCGCGCTTCGACCTCCGCCGCGCGCACCGCGGCGCGTTCGTCGGCGAGCACCTTCTGGCACTGCGCCAGGCCCTGGTCGAACGTGCGCACCGCGCCGTCCTCGACCCACAGCACGCGATCGGCGACCTCGTCGACGAGCTTGCGGTCGTGGGTGATCAGCACGACGGTGCCGGGGAACTCCTTCAACGCCTGCTCGAGGCCTTCGGTGCCGGCGACGTCGAGGTGGTTGGTCGGCTCGTCGAGGCACAACAGGTCGAACTGCGCCCGCGTCATGCGCGCCAGGGACAGGCGCTGCTTCTCCCCGCCCGACAGATCGGCGACCGGCTTCTCGACGTCGTCGCCGCAGAACAGGAACAACGCCAGGTGGTCGCGCAGCGTGCGTTCGTCGACGGTGCGGTCGAGTTCGCGCAGCGCCTCGAGCACCGTGCCCTGCTGCGGCAGGTCGTTCTTGTCCTGGCTGAAGTAGCCGACGCGCAGGTTGTGCGCGCGCTTGACGACTCCGGCGGCCGGCTGGCCGATGCCGGCGAGCAGGCGCAGCAGGGTCGTCTTGCCGGCACCGTTGCGGCCGAGCAACGCGGTCACTTCGCCGAACCAGACGCGGAACGCGCCGTGCTCGAGCAGCGTCTTGCTGCCGACCCGGACCGTCAGGTCCTCCGCTTCCATCGCCACCTGGCCCTGCTGGCCGCGCGTCGTCGCCCCGAACGTCAGCCGCATCTGCGCGCGCTTGCCCTGCGGCTTGTCGATCAGCTGCAGCCGCTGCAGCCGCTTCAGGCGGCCCTTCGCCTGCGCGCTCATGCGCCCCGCCATGTTGCGGCGGATGTACTCCATCTCCTTCTCGACGAACTCGCGCTGGCTCTTGAACGCGCGCGCCTGCGACAGCAGTGCCAGGTCGCGCTGCTGGCTGTAGTGGCTGAAGTTGCCCTTCCAGCGGTTGGCCTGGCCGTCGGCGACTTCGACGATGGCGTTGGCGATCGCATCGAGGAAGCGGCGGTCGTGGCTGACGACGACGCAGGCGCCGGGATAGCGCACGACGAAGTCCTCGACGAACTCGATGCCGGCGAGGTCGAGGTGGTTGGTCGGCTCGTCGAGGATCAGCAGGTCGGCCGGCGTCGTCATCAGGATCGCCAGCTGCACGCGCGACTTCTCGCCGCCGCTCAGCACCGACACGTCCTTCTGCAGGTCGGCGAGCGGGAAGCCGAGGCCTGCGAGCACCTTCTCGACGCGATGCTTGCGTTCGTAGCCGCCGCCGGCCTCGAACGCCGCCTGCAGCGTGCCGTAGTCGCGCAGCGCCGCTTCGTCGCCGGCGGCCATGCGCGTCTCCAGCGCCCGCATGCGCTGCTCGAGCGCCTCGTGTTCGCCGGTGCCGCGCAGCACCAGGTCCATCACCGTCGTGCCCTTCGGCATCGCCGGCATCTGCGCGCCGTAGGCGATGCGCAGGTCCTTGCGGGTGTTGCGATGGCCGAGGTCCGCGTCGTCGACGCCGGCGAGGATGCGGATCATCGTCGTCTTGCCGGCGCCGTTGTCGCCGACGACGCCGATGCGATCGCCTTCGTCGACGCGCAGCGACAGGCCGTCGAGGATCGCGTAGTCACCGAAGCGGCGAACGACCTTGTCGAGCGTGACGAGCGTCATCTGGGGGCGAACAGGATAGCAGGCCGGTCCGCCACAACGCTGCGGGCTGTCGGGCGGGCGGCGGCGGCCGCGCCGGAATCCTCGTGCGGATTCGAGATCCATTACGCTTCCTGGCGCCGTGAACACCTCGAACGACCTTCCGACGTTCTTGTCCTGCCGCCGCCTGGCCGCCCGGCTCGGCTTGCTGCTCACCTTGGCATCGCCGCTTGCCGCGCAGAGCCAGAACTGCAGCGTGCGCTCGACCTACCAGATGGGCAACCTGACCGCGACCTCGAACATCGTCCAGGTCGACACCGGCTGGCAGTCGTCGGCGGTCAACACGATGCAGCAGAACGGCGGCGGTTCGCCCGGCGTCAGCCTCTTCTCGCAAGGCACGATGCAGACCCAGGCGCAGTTCGGCCGGCTGCGCATCCAGGGCGCCGGGCAGGCACAGAACTGGAACGGCAACGGCACCTCGCTCTACGTCCTGCAAACCGGCTTCGGCCTGCCGGTCGTGCGCTTCCGCGACACGCTGACGGTGCAGAGCCAGAGCCTGCCGGTCGGTACGCCGGTGCAGCTGTTGCTCCGCGTGCGCATGTCCGGCTCGTGCGTGCTCACCGGCAACTTGCCGCTGGTCTCGAACTACAGCGCCGAGATCCGCGTCGACCCGGCGTCGTCGGGGCTCGGCATCAACACGATCGTCGCGTCCTTGTCGTCGACGACCGGCCTCACCAGCGCCCTCGTGCCGACGACGGTCGGTGCCACGCTCTACGTGGAGGGCAGCATGACCTGCAACGTCGACGAGTACGGCGTGCGCAACGGGCCGCCCGCGTCGGCGAGCTATGCGATCGACCTCGAGAGCCTGTTCGACTTCCGCTGCCTGACTCCCGGTGCGGGGTTGACCTTCTGCAGCGGCACCACCTACCCGTCGCTGCAGGCCTCGGTGCAGTCGGTCGGCGTCGGCTGTGGCGCGACCCCGCCGACGCTCGCGGCGACCGTTCCGCTGCTCGGCAGCAATCTCGTGCTGACCACGAACGGGGCGCCGGCGCAGGCGCCGGTGGTCCTCGGCTTGTCGGTTGGCTCGCCGGTCCCGGTGCCGCTCGGCGCCTGCACGCTGCAGATCGACCCGTTGTCGGCGGCCATCGGCTTCGTCGGTGTCACGGATGCCGCGGGCGTGTTGTCGACGACGTTGCCGGTGTCGGGTGACGGCACCCTCGCCGGCTTCTCGATGACCGCGCAGACCCTGGCGCTGGCCGCGAACGGGCCGTTCCTGGGCTTCGCCGAGCTGAGCAACGGCCTGGCGCTCGTTCTCGGTCTCTGAGCGCTCGCTGCCGCGCCCGCGCCGCTCCGCCGACGTGGCCATGGTTCGTCGTCGGCAGCCTGCTCCTGGCAGCGGTCCTCGTCGGCGTGCAGCTGCGGCGCGCGGACTACCACGGCGTCGCGTGGCAGCGGTTCAATCCGTCGCTGCCGGCGTGGTGGGCGGAGCATGTCGCGCGCTCGCGCTGACCATGGTCCAGGTGTCCATCGGCGACGATGCTGCGGATCCGAGCGGCCATCGGGTATGCATGCCGCATGAAGTCCAAGTATGTCGACGGATTCCTGGTCGTGGTCGCGAAGAAGAAGCTCGCCGACTACGTGACGCTGGCGAAGAAGGCGGGGCGCCTGTGGAAGGCGCACGGCGCGCTGGGCTTCTACGAATGCGTCGGCGACGACCATCCGAAGGGCGGCGGCATGCCGTTCCCGAAGCGCGCGAAGTGCAAGAGCACCGAGACGGTGCTGTTCTCGTTCGTCACCTTCAAGTCGAAGGCGCACCGCGACGCGGTCAACACCGCGGTGATGGCCGACAAGCGCATGGCGAAGCTGGCGGATGGGCCGATGCCGTTCGACATCAAGAAGATGTCGTACGGCGGCTTCCAGGTCGTCGTCGGCCTGTGACGACCGCCGGGGCCACGTGGACCCCGCACGCGATCACTGCACGATGACGCGCATCGCCGCCGAGGTCGCGAGGCCCATCGGGCCGCAGACGTCGAGGCCGATCCACTGCCAGTAGGTCGGCAGGCCGAACCAGGCGCCGGCCAGCGGCATCACCAGCGACGCGCGGCCGGCGGCGTCGTGGGCGCGCATCGCCACCACGACGTGCTGGTTCGGGTCGATCCACGCCTGCAGGCCGCCGATGTCGAGCGCCATCGGCAGGCGGTCCGCCGCCAGCACGAAGAAGCCGAGCGTGTTCGGCGCCGCGTTGTGCGCGACGACGGTGAACTGCGTGCTGCCGGCGAACGGAGTGCCGGCGGCGCCGAGCCAGGCGGGGCCGGCGCAGCCGTTGGTGGCGGTGCCGAAGGCGTCGATGCCGACGGGGTTGCGCACGGCGACACCGAGGACCGCGGCACCGAGGGCTGCGCGCAGGTCGACGATGTTGGTCGACGTGCCGAGCTGCAGGTCGATGCGGTGCAGCACCGACTGCTGCGGGCTGCTGCCGAGCGCTGCGTAGGCGATGCCGTCGGCGCCGATGTCGAAGCCACCGACGGTGCCGACGTCGAAGCCGAGGCCGCTGCCGATCGTGTTCAGCGTGCCGGCACCCGGCGGGATCTGGCTGACCAGCGCGTCGTTCGTCGCATCGAGGCCGTAGAGCACCGTCGTCACCGCGCCGGCGAGGTTGTTCGTGTAGGCGCTGGCGAACACCTGCGGCATCGTTCCCGCGTGCACGTCGGTCGCCGCGAACTGCAGCGGCGTCTGCGTCGCCTGCAGCGCGCCGGTGATCGGGTTGAGCACCAGGTTGATGCCGGCGTCGCTGACGAGGCGGATGCGGTCGATGGTCGGGTTGAAGTCGAAGCCGAAGCGCGTGCCCTGCATCGCCGCGGCGAAGCCGCTGCCGATCGCCGTCGCCTGCCCGCTCTGCGCGTCGACGACGTAGAGCTGGCCCAGCGCGCCGAGCCCGTAGAGCTCGCCGGTGGCCGGGCGGAAGTCGATCGCGACCAGGCTGTCGTTGGCGAGCAAGCCCTGCACGTTGGCGACGGTCGGCACCTGCCACGGCGACGTGGCGTCGAAGCGCGCGAGGCGGCCGTCGCCGGTCAGCACCACGACCTCGACGTCGGCGCCCGGCGGCACGGCGGCGAGGCCGCGCAGGCGCGCCGTCGGATTCGGGTTCGGCACGATGCCGAGCCACGTCAGCGAACCGTTCGAGAGATCCACCGTGAACAGCTGCGTCGTGCCGCTCGCGGCGCCGTTCGTGTTGAGTGCTGTGTAGGCGGTGCCGTTGGCTGCGATGTCGAAGCCGGCGACCGCGGTGACGTCGCGGCCGAGGCTGCCGACGGTGTTCTGCGTGCCCGCACCCGGCGGGATCTGCGTCGTCAGCACGTCGCGCGCGGCGTCGAGGTTGTAGAGCACCGTCGTCGTCGCCGTGGCGACGTTGTTGGTGTAGGCGGAAGCGGCGACGTTCGGCGCGAAGCCCGCGTTCGGATCGGTCGCCGCGAACGCCAGCGGCGTCTGCGTCGCCTGCAAAGCACCGGTGTCCGGGTTGAGCACCAGGTTGACGCCGGCGTCGCTGACCAGGCGGATGCGGTCGATGGTCGGGTTGAAGTCGAAGCCGCACTCGGTGCCGGCGGGCATCGGGATCGGCGAACCGACGGCGGCCGCGGCGCCGGACGCGGCGGTGATCGTGTAGAGGCGGCCCTGCGAGCTGAAGCCGTAGAGGCGGCCGTTCGCGGGGCGGAAATCGATCGCCAGCATCGCCTCGCCCGGTTGCAGGCCGGTGATCGCGACGGTGGGACCGGCGGCCAGCGGCGCCGTGGTGCGCAGCGGGATCAGGCGGTTGTCGGACGACAGGCCGATCAGGCTTTGCGCCGCGACGGGGGCGGCGAGCAGCGGGAGGAGCAGGTGGGGGAGTTTGGATCGCATGGTCGCTTCGGGTTGGAGGAGCTACCGGGAGGTGCGGGCCACCGCGACCATGTCGGGCTATCTCGCGACTTCGGGTTCGTTCCGCTTGCCCGCGCACCGGACCCAGCATGCTCCGCCGCACGCATTCGCTGGTCGCCTCCGCCGCCCCGGTTGCCGTCGTCGACTCGCCGAAGCGCGACACTTGGCTGCTGACCGTCGAGGGCGCCGGGCGATCGTCGAGCTTTCGCTGCGCACCGGAGTGTCGTGCCCCGAGGGCGACAACGTCCGGCTTCCAGGGGTACTACTTCAGCTCTGGAACAGGAAGCACGAATGAATGATCCGGGAGGCGCTACAAGAAATTGCGGGGAGGTTGCTTAGAGAATGTAGGGAAAAGATTGACGAAGGCGCGGGGGTTGTTTACCGTCTACTGCACAAAAGCTCTCAAATAAGTCGGCCCCGCTGCATGGGGTGGGTTGAGTGCGGAGATCGAAGTCGAAGGCCATCCTGTTCGATGGCGATCAGTCTGTCATGGAAGACATGCGACGGTCACGAGCCATTCTGAGGCATCGGCAAGGTCTGTCGGTGCTCTTGCTCTTTCTCTCTACCGCCAAGTTGACGCTTGGTGCGGATCTGATTTCGAGCGCTTCCTTGACTGTGGTCTGCTTGTTCGAAGCTCTGATCGGCGTGACGTTGCTGACGTCTCTTTGGAGGGTGGCGCTTTGGGCCACCCTCGCACTGGCTGTCGGCTTCGTCGTGATAGGGTTGGCGGCAGGTGACCAACCCTGTGGCTGCCTGGGGCGGCTCTATGAGCTGAGTCAAGCGCAACGTCTCGTTGCTGCGGGATTGTTGGGCGGTTGGTCGAGTTACGCGCTGGCAATGCGATTCAGGCAAAGCACGCCAAGGCACAATCTAGCTTGATGTCGGTTCATTAAACCCTTAAAGAATCTACAGATAACCCGAACGAATCATGCTCAAATCAGATATCTTCATGCGTTCCATTTCCTTGGTCTTCGCTGGGATAGCCATGATCGGTGCAAAGTCCTTGTTGGTCCCGGCTGCGGGCGACTGCAGGCTGCAGATACAGCACGTGGGTGGCTACTACATCGGATCTTGTATCGGTGATTGCAGCACTTACGCGGCTCCATACAACTTCTGCGCTACTGTGACCACGACGGATGGCTCGACCTTCACTGAGTGGAAGTGTGTCTGCGCAAATCGGGCGAACAACCCTACGGGCCACGTCGATGCTGCCAAGGCCTGCAACGCCACCCTGCGTGTGGATGGCGCAGGGCGAAACCCTACATGGGAGTGCTGGATTGACAACCCCGATCTCTGTCCGGCCACGACGCCCCCACCGAGCCAGAAGTGCATCAAGCAACTGCCGGTGGGTCTTGCGTGGACCGATGCCTGTACCTGCAAGATTCCATGAATACGGTCATGCGCGTGTTTGTGCTCTTGTTGGCGTTGGTGGGCGTCATGTGGGGCATCAGCTGCTGGGGCTACGACCAACAGCTTGCCGATCCGGCCATCAAAGAGGCTGCACCGGCGGCGAGGTACGTGGGGTCCGAAGTGGCCATGCCGCAGTCCGGCGAGTTCCGCCCCCTCGATCATTACGCAGTTCTAAACCGCGAGATCCCCACGAAGGCCGTTCGAATCTTGGTTCGTGACGAGGAGGGCAAGGCCGTTCCCGGGGTCGAGATTGGGACGTTGAATGGGCCGATCACTGAGCGGTGTATGGCTGCAAGCGTCATCAGATGGATGGGGGTGAGTGACGCTCAGGGGGCCATCGAAGTCAATGCAGATGCTGTGGCTCCAGAATGGGTTGTCGGCAAAGCGTCATCGCATGTGGTTGCTCCGGCTAGGTGGTCGCCGCTAGTTGGCGACATCGTGCTGCGCGCAACTCGTTCTGGCTCGGCGCATGTGCAGGTGCGAATGGTAGATGGCTCGTTGCCGCGCGGCGCCACGGTCACCGTGTCACGCCAACCTACTAGCTCTCTGAACGCCCGTGAAGAATGGATCGGGGGGCTGATGTTGGACTCGCCGAGCGCGGCCGCGTGGGCGTCATGTGTTCAGGGCGAAGCGGTGTTTCCTGCTCTGTTTCCTGGTATCCACCACGTTGAGGCGCGGCTCGATGGTTGCGTTGAGGTGTTCGATGCAAGAAGCCTGCTGATGACCATCAGAGCTGGGGAGGCAACCACCCTTGACGTGACTCTCGCGCCTCTTGTCGGTGTAGCAGTGGAACTTGACGCTGAGATTCTCTACCACACTTGGACCTACACGTCTATGCCGGCGGTCATTGGGCGAACACTGTCGACCTACAGCCGCCACGCTGACGAAATAAGGAGGCGATACCCCCAATCCATAGTGGCCGTGTTCGCGCCGCCGGCGGGGGCTGGTGAGCCGGTTGTTCGCTTGGACTACTACTGTCGCCAGGGTGGCTGGGGCAGTGCGACGCTCAGTGCTAGCCGGCTTGAGCGACTTGTTCCGACCAGAATTTCTGCCGGGGGTGGGGGAGACCGAACGGGGGAGGTCCAGTTATTGTTAACCGGCGTCGATTGCGATGCAGGACTTATGCCACATTTGATCGCAGTTCGGCGTGGCGAACCTCGCTTCGCCAAGGTCGTGTCCCCGAGCGGCCTTCGCGTCCCCGATGGTGAATACATCTTGATGTCGCCAGATGAGGTCACCGCAAAGTGTCTGCAGTTGCCATTGCAATTGAATGTTGTAGCCGGTCAGCGATCTATGGTAGAAGTGGTGTCGAAGTTTCCCTGCCGACCCGTGCGCATGTCCGTGGAGGATAGTTGTGGCATGCCAGTAACCGGTTACACCATGCGTGTCGAAACTCCTGCTCTCGGTGATCCCGTAGTCGCCTCAGGATTCTTTGATTCGGCCGGCAGCATCACATTGGTGCTCGAAAGCGAGGTGCAGTCGTACTCCTTGGAGTCGGACGGCTACCGGCCGCTACAAGTTCGGCTCGGCAGCGCCAGCGCGACCTCGGGCGGAGTGATCTCATCGATTGGTACCATGAAGTTCATATTGGAGCCTAGCAACTAAAGTCGCCGCAAGACTTGCACAGAGACTTTATGTCCATGTGCCGAATGCAGCGCGCATCTTGAGATCCGATCAGTCAGGTGAGGGCCGATCAAGTACTTCGCGGCGAGCAGCGAGCAGCAGCGGATTGCATGGTCGCTGTGGGTGAGGGACAGAAGCGATCGGGATGTGCACACGGACGCGCCCATGTCGGGCAGCCTCGCGACTTCGGGCGCGTTTCGCCGACACGAATTCCTGCGCGCGCACCTTCCCGAGCATGCTCTGCCGCACGCTCTCGATCTTCGTCGTCGCCGTCGTCGGCTCGCCGAAACACGAGACTTGGCTGCTGACCGTGGAGGGCGCCGATCGGGCGATCGTCGGCCTCTCGCTGCGCACTGGGATGTCCTTTCCCGAGAGCGACAACGCCGTCGTCGTCGCGAACGTGACCGGGCGGCTCGTGCGGCCCGACGGGGCGCGGGAGGCGCTGCTGCGCTTTCGAGCCGATGCGGACACGAAGGCCACCGCGCACGATCTCGGGGCGCTGTCTTCGGGAGTGGTCGTCGCCACCTGCGACACCGCGCCCCAGCTGCTCGCGTTGGACGCCCGCAAGTTCAACGACTACCTGCTGCACGAAGGGCTGCCCAAGGTGCTCGCAGCGCGCATGGATACGCACGAGGAAGGCCGCGACGCGACCGAGCGATACCGCAAGTGCGCGAAGGTCGTGTTCCGCACGGGCGCCGGGAAAGGTCGCTTCGCCGAACCGGTCGGTCAGGCGCTGGAGATCGTGCCGCTCGAGGATCCGACGCTGATCGAGCCGCGACGCACCTTGCGGACGCTCGTGCTGTTCGCCGGCGAACCACTGGCGGGTGCGCTGCTGGGCTGGGACCTGCCGGGCAACGGCGAGGACATCGCGGGATCGACTTGGACCAACGATGCAGGGGAGGCGCTCGTGCCGATCGCACAGCCCGGCTGGATGACGCTGCGACTGGTGCACATGACGCGGCCGCAGGTCGAGACGCACGAGTACGAGAGCTACTGGGCGAGTTGCTCGTTCGTCGTTCCGGGGGCGCGGTAGCAGTTCGCCCGTGCGGGAGAACGCGGAGCTCGGATTCCCCTCGGCGGGCCGAGCCGCTACGAGTGCGGCATGCGCCTCTCGTCCGTCGTGCTGCCGCTGCTCGCGGCGGCGTCGCTGTTCCGTGCCGGTCTGGCCCAGTCGCCGCCGGCGTTCGTCGACCTGGAAGGCGACAGCGCGCGGCAGGTCACCGTGCATCGCGTGGCCCGCAAGTACCAGGGCCATCCGACGACGGTGCTGCTGCCCGACGGCCAGACGATGTTCTGCGTGCATCCCGAAGGCCACGGCAAGGGCGCCATCGTGCTGCAGAAGAGTGGCGACGGCGGTCGCACGTGGAGCGCGCCGCTGCCGGTGCCGGCGAGCTGGGCGACGAGCCAGGAGACGCCGACGATCCACCGTTTGGTCGATCGCGACGGTGTGGCGCGCCTCGTGCTGTTCTCCGGCCTGCGGCCGATCCGCATGGCGCGTTCGGAGGACGACGGGGCGACGTGGAGCGAGCTCGAGCCGGTGTTCGACTTCGGCGGCATCGTCGCGATGGCGAGCGTCGTGCGGCTGGCGAACGGCGAGCACGCCGCGTTCTTCCACGACGACGGCCGCTGGGAACAGCCGGGCAGCAAGCGCGGTGCGTTCACGCTCTACCAGACCAACTCGAGCGACGGTGGGCGCAGCTGGAGTGCGCCGCGCGTGCTGTGGCAGGGCAGCGACGTGCACCTGTGCGAGCCCGGCGTCGTGCGCTCGCCGGACGGCAAACGCCTGGCGATGCTGCTGCGCGAGAACCGGCGGGCGAAGAACAGCCACGTGTGCGTCTCCGACGACGAAGCGGTCACGTGGTCGGCGCCGGTCGAACTGCCGGCGAGCCTGACCGGCGATCGCCACGTCGGCGCCTACGCGGGTGACGGGCGGCTCGTGCTGTCGTTCCGCGACATGGCGAAGGACAGCCCGACGCGCGGCGACTGGGTGGCGTGGGTCGGCACGTTCGACGACGTCGCCAACGCGCGGCCTGGGCAGTACCGCGTGCGATTGTCGCGCAACTGGCGCGGCAGCGACTGCGGCTATCCGGGTGTCGAGGTGCTGGCGGACGGCACGTTCGTGGTGACGTCGTACGGGCACTTCGAACCGGGCGAAGCACCGTTCGTGCGCAGCGTGCGGTTCACGCTCGCCGAGCTCGACGACAAGGCGAAGACGCCGTCGCCGGTGCCGGATCGGCCGCCGGGCACGGTGCGGCCGACGGCGCGCCTCGACGAATGGTGGGACAAGCGTGTCGCGCAGGACCTCGCGGCGGCGCGCGCCGGCGGCCATCGCCTGGTGATGGTCGGCGACTCGATCACGCAGGGCTGGGGCAGCACCGGCAAGGCGTGCTGGGACGAGTTCTGGGTGCCGCGGCGCGCGCTGAACCTCGGCGTCTCCGGCGACAAGACGCAGCACGTGCTGTGGCGGCTCGATGGCGGCCCGCAAGGTGGCGGCCTGCTCGAGGCGCTGAAGGCGGCGAACAACGACGTGCGCGCCATCGTCGTCATGATCGGCACCAACAACAGCAACGGCGACGAGTGCACCGCCGACGAGATCGCCGCCGGCATCGTCACCGTCGTGCGGCGGCTGCGGCAGGCGTTGCCGGACGCGAACGTGCTGCTGCTCGACGTGTTCCCGCGCAGCGAGACCAACGACGCGCAGCGGCAGAAGTGCGCGGCCGCGAGCGCCGCAGCGGCCGCGGCGTTCGCCGGCGATGCGCGCGTCGTGCGGCGCGACCTCGCGGCGAAGTTCGTCGGCGCCGACGGCCGCATCGCCAAGGACGTGATGCCGGACTTCCTGCACCTCAGTGCCGCGGCGTACCAGACCTGGGCTGACGCCATCCTCGCCGACGTCGACCGCATGCTGCAGTGATCGATCCGAGCCCATCGGATCAGGGCTGCCCCGCCGCGATCTTCATCGACTGGCCGAGCGACACCGTGCCCTCGTAGCGGTAGCGGGCCGCGACCATGCGGCGGGCGGCGACGTGGTGCCCGCTTCGGCGCCGAGTTCGCCGCCGTTCAAGTCGGCGATGGCGTGGCGCGTGATGCTGCGCGTCAGGCCGCGCAGCGTCGAGCCGCGCAGGCCGGTGATCGGTTCGGTCGCCGGGGCGTGGAGAACGGGGAGGTAGGGTGCAGGCGCTGGACGTTCCCGAGACGCTGCCGAACCTGCACTTCGCCTGGCGCAAGCGTTCCCGCGGCGGCCGGAACGGCGCGCGCCCCGCGCCGGGACAGATCCCTGACGCCTCGGGAATCGCGGTCGTCGCAGCTCCGGGTAGCGTGCGGCCCTTCGTCGGCCGTCCCATCCCCGCTCCTCGAGGCCCCATGCTCCTTCGCTCGCTCGCCAGCGCGTTGTTCGTCTCGTCCACGTTCGTCGCGGCGCAGACTCCCTGCATCTCCCTCAACGACACGACCTCGCTCGTCGGCACCGCCATCACGGCGACCAGCTTCGCCGGTCCGAGCACCTTCGCCTACCGCGTCACGCCGGCGTCGTCCCAGCTGCTGATGGCGGCCGAGATCTTCACCTCGAACTCGTTCGCGTCGTCCTCCGGCTACCAGACGCTCGAGATCTGGGACGAAGGCGCGAACGGCCTGCCGAACGCGCGACTCGGTGGCGGCACGTGGCAGACGCAGGCGACGCTGTCGCTCGGCTGGCACGGCGCCAACTTCGACCAGCTGGTGCAGCTCACGGGCGCCACGAACTACTGGCTGGTCTGGCGCGAAGGCGGTTCGAACCGCCTGCCGTACGAGCCCGGCGGCACGACCACGGCGTTCGCCCGCTTCGTCGGCGGCAACTGGGTGCTGCAGGCGGCCCAGCAGCCGCTGAAGTGGCGCGGCTACTGCTCGCAGCTCGACGGCCAGGGCGTGACCACGATCGGCTTCGGTTGCGCGAGCACGACGCCGAGCTTCCCGGCGGTGTTCACCAACCACGCGCCGACGATCGGCAACGCGAACTTCCGGTTCGAAGCGACCGGCTTGCCGCCCGGCGGCCTCGGGCTCGTCGCGTTCGGCGTCGATCCATCGTGGGTCGGCATCCCGCTGCCCGGTGCGCCGAGCGGCTGCCAGCTGAACGTCGATCCCGTGGTGCTGGTCGGTGTCGCCATCGGCAGCGGCAACCAGCAGGCGTCGCACGCCGCCGGCGCCAGCGGCCACGCGTGGGTGGCGCTGCCGCTGCCGGGTGGTCCCTCGATGATCGGTGTCGTCGTCGGCGCGCAGTTCGCTGCGCTCGACGTCGGGAGCACCGACCCGTTGCCGTTCGTCTTCTCGAACGGCCTGCGCATCACGCTGTTCTGATCCGCGACCGCTCGCGTTCGCTCCCGGCCCCGTCGACTTCGCACCGCCTCCTTCCCGAATGATCGCCACGACCCTGCGTCTCCTCTCCACGGTGGTGCTCTGCGCCCCGCTGGCCCTGGCCCAAGAACCCGCCGCCGCGCCGAAGCCGGCGAAGCAGCCGCCGAGCTTCTGGCCGGCGCTGCTCCGCTACCACTGCGGCGACGCGCTGCCCGAGGTGAAGGCCGTGCGCGCCGACGGCTCGCCGTGGCTGCTGTCGCAGCACAAGGGCAAGACGCTCGTCGTCGCCATGGTGCCGCTCGACGGCCGCACGAACGCGCCGGGCTTGCTGGCCGAACTCGGTGAGGTGCACACGCGCTTCCACGGCTACGGCGTCGACACCGTCGCCATCGTCAACTGGGCCAAGCCCGACGCATGGGCTGCGTGGGCGAAGGAAGGTGCGGCGAAGGCGCCGGTGACCGTCGTCTGCGACCCGGTGGCGCCGTTCGACGGCGAACCGACCGACCAGGACGCGCGCATGGCGCACCACAAGACGACGTTGCTCGGCTCGATGTTCGGCGGCGGCATGACGCCGCCGCTGCCGGCCCTGTTCGTGGTCGACGGCGAGCAGCGCGTGGTCGGCAGCTTCCGCCTCGTCGGCGACGGCGACCGCCGCTTCGACGGCCTTGCCAACCTGCTGCTGAAGGGCGGGGTGAAGCTCGAGGCCGCGCACATGCCGCCGCAGGTGCCGCCCGCCGAGTTCTGGGCGAAGAAGGCCCCGCGCCCGGTCGAGAAGCCGGTGACGGCGATCGCCGACGGTGCCACAGCCCCCGATTTCGTCATGAAGGACGCGGCCGGCAAGGAAGTGAAGCTCGCCGACCACGCCGGCAAGGTCGTCGTGCTCGACTTCTGGGCGACGTGGTGCGGTCCGTGCAAGGCGGCGCTGCCGCACCTGCAGGAAGTGGCGAAGCAGTGGAAGGACAAGGGCGTCGTCGTGATCGCCTCGTGCACCAACGACGGCCGCGAGGAGTTCGAGGAGTTCGTCGCCGAGAACGCGGCGAAGTATCCGGACGTGATCTTCGCGCACGACGCCAAGGCGCGCGGCGAGGACCGCGCTTCGCGTTCGCTCTACGGCGTCGGCGGCATCCCGCACCAGTTCGTGATCGGCAAGGACGGCAAGATCGCGGCGCAGGTGATCGGCTACATGAAGGGTGAGGTGCTGCTCGAGGGCGCCTTGCACAAGGCCGGCGTGAAGATCGACGACGCGACGCTGCAGAAGGCCGCGGCGGACCAGCAGAAGCGCGACGAGATGGACCGCGAGCGCAAGGATTCGAAGAAGGCGGTGAAGCCGCTGAAGCTCGCGCCGGCTGGCGGCTGAGAGCCCGAGAGAAAATCATGCTACGGGCTCTCAGAAGCATGTTTGGCGGCTGCATTCGCAGCCGCGCAGAGGCTTCGAGAGGATTCTCTCTCAGCCTCTGAGGCCGCGGCGGCGCGCGCCGCGAGGGGGCGCGGATTCGTGGTCGTCGGTGCGGAACCGACGGTGGCATGGGGTGAAAAGGTTGTTCGGCGGTTGAGGCGGCTTCCGCTTCCTGTCGATACCCGGCGGAGCTCTCGCTCCCCTTTTCCCTCCGAGGACCCCCCATGCAGAAAGCCCTCTTCGCCGGCCTGTTGGCCGCCACGCTGCTGACCGGCTGCGACAGCAAGGTCACGTCGACCACCGATCCTCAGCAGCAGGCGCGCTTCGAGACGCTGAGCGACTGCTTCCCGAACCTCTACGACAAGGTGGAGCAACTGCTGGACGTCGTCGACGCCTGGCGCCTCGCCAGCGGCTCGTCGATCCCGAACCCGA
Organism: Planctomycetota bacterium; assembly: GCA_947455805.1. Lineage (GTDB taxonomy): Bacteria > Planctomycetota > UBA1135 > UBA1135 > UBA2386 > UBA2386. The sequence goes on along the minus strand of CANGSN010000002.1, from coordinate 4,203 downwards.
GCGGCCTCGGCTCGGTCGCCGAACAGGGCGACGGCTCGGTGACGTTGAGCTACTCGCTCGGCGGCACCACGCTGGCGATGACGATCCGCTTCTACAGCCCGACCGGCGTGGTCCAGAACCTCGCCTTGTCGGGGTTCTCGAACGGGGGCGATCTGAACGACCTCGTCGACATCGCGGCCGACGAACTTCGCACCAGCTTCCCGAGCGGCGACAGCTTCCTGGTCGGCTCCTGGACCCTGAGTGGCGGCGGCATCGCCGGCAGTGGCAACGTCACCGGCATCCTTGGCCGCAGCGGCTCGCAGGATCGCCTGCTCGAGGTCCGCACGACCTCCAGCACGCCCGCGGGTGGCCCGCCGCCGGCGGCGTCGAGCACGATCACCGACAGCGGTCCGCCGGTGTGCGCGATCACGTTCTCGACGGCGAGCCTCGCCCTCGACGACGCGCCGCTGCAGAGCTACCCGGTCGGCACGATCGACTTCACGCTCGCCGGACCCCTGGCGACCGTCTCCGCCAGCGTGACCTTCGATGGCACTGCGGTGGCGGCGATCACCGTCACCGGCGTCACCGGGCGCTTCCTGTTCGACATCGCCCAACGCGAACTGACCTACGTCCCGTGAGCCACTCCATGCGACTTCCTCTCTTCGCGGCACTGCTGGCGACCAGCATCCTGCCGTCGTGCTACCAGCTCGCGCTGTCGGGCAACGTCGGCTACGCACAGATGGCCGTCAGCGGCGACATCGGCTACGTGAACGGCACCAACTCGGTCGCCGTGCGCCAGGACGTCGAGAGTGCGATCGGCCTCGGTGACGACCGCGGTGCGCCCTACGTGCGTGCGGCGCTCGACACCGGCGTGCCGGTGCTCAGCGTCTCGGCGTTCCAGTTCTCCGAGTCGGGGAACGGCGTGCTGCAGGCCGACTTCGGCGACATCGGCACCAGCATCGGCGGCATCTCGATCCCCGGCGGCGTGCCGGTCTCTTCGGAGCTCGACTTCACCAACGTGAAGGGCGCCTACGCCTTCCAGATCTCGCTCGGCCCGGTCGCGATCTCGCCCGGCATCGCGGTCGACTGGTTCGACATCGACCTGACCGTGCGCGACGGCCTCGGCATCCAGACCGAGAACGTGCAGCTGCAGGCGCCGGTGCCGCTCGGCTTCCTGCGCGGCGAGGTCGACCTCGGCATCGTCAGCGCGCTGCTCGAGCTCGGCTACATGGAGTACGGCATCGACGACGTCGACGGCAAGCTGCTCGACATCGAGGCGCTGCTGCAGGTGCACCCGACGGCGATGCTGTCGCTGTTCGCCGGCTACCGCTCGCTGAACCTGCAGGTCGACGGCGAGATCGACGGCGACACGATCGACACCGACCTGACCGTCTCCGGCTTCATGATCGGCGGCGGTCTGCGCTTCTAGCGCGCCTCGGCGGCGGTGACCGGGATCACCGCCTCGTAGAGGTTGGCGACCGCGAACAGCTGGTCGCCTTGCCACACCGGCACCAGGATGCGGCGGTACTCGTCGCCTTCGAACGCGTCGAGCGCCGGCCACTGCCCCGGCAGTTCGCGGCTGTGCAGCAGCCACACCGGCACGTGCGGGCCGCGCTCGACGAACGTGAACACCGGCCACTGCCGTTCGGCGCGATAGCCGGTGACGGTGCCCTGCCACCACGTGCCGGGGCAGCGGGCGAGTTCGCCGTGGTTCCTGCCGTCGGGGGCCAGCGAGCCGTAGCTCGCCAGCCATGCGCTGCTGGCGAAGCGCCGTTCGAGTTCGTGCTCGGCGGCGCTGGCGTCGCGGCGGCCAGCGCGCCGGGCCGCGGTCACCTCGAGCACCAGCTGCAGCACGTCGAACGGCATGCGCGCAGGCTACTCGCCGAACTCACTGCGCGGTGAAGCCGCCGTCGACGGTGATCGTCTGGCCGGTGACGAACGACGCCTGCGGCGAGCTCAGCCACAGCACCGCGTCGGCGATCTCCTCCGGCTTGCCGACGCGGCCGATCGGGTGCAGCGACGCCAGGAAGTCGCGCGGCACCATCTCGGTGAAGCGGTCGAACATCGGCGTCTCGATCGCCGCCGGCGCCACCGCGTTGACGCGGATGCCGAGCTTCGCGTACTCGAGCGCCGCGTTCTTGGTCAGGCCGATCACCGCGTGCTTGCTGGCGACGTAGGGGCCGGCGCCGGGCATGCCGATCAGGCCGGCGATCGAGCTGGTGTTGACGATCGAGCCGCCGCCCGTCTTCAGCATCGCCGGGATCTCGTGCTTCAGGCTGAGGTACACGCCCTTCACGTTGATCGTGAACACGCGGTCGAAGTCGGCGTCGTCCTGTTCGTGCGTCGGCTTCATCACCGAGCTCTCGACACCAGCGTTGTTGAAGGCGATGTCGAGGCGGCCGTAGGCGCGCAGCGTCGCCTCGACCAGGTTCTTCACGTCGGCCTCCTTGGCGACGTCGGCGCGCACGAACAGGCCGGTGCCGCCGGCCTTCTCGATCAGGGCGACAGTCTCCTTGCCTTCCTGTTCGCGGCGGCCGCTGACGACGACCTTGGCCCCGGCGCGGGCGTAGGCGATGGCGGTGGCGCGGCCGATGCCGCTGGTGCCGCCGGTGACGAGAGCGATCTTGTCTTGCAGGTTCTTCATGGGTGTCTGGGATACGAGGCTAGTTCTGGAACGGTCGGTAAATAATGGAACAGAGGAAGGCGAAGGTGGGGAGGTCGGGGCGCGTCAGCGCGACAGCGCGGCGATCGCCTGGTCGCGCAGCGCCTGCAACTGCTGCCGGCTCGCGCGCTGTTTGCCGAGCACGTTGATCGCGACGACGATGCCGAGCAGGAACGTCGCCAGCGCGCGCGGGTCGGCCTTGCGGGGGATCTCGCCGAGGCTGCGCGCCCGTTCGAGCGTCGCCGCCAGCAGCGACTCCATGCGTTCGTGGTGCTGGCGCAGCATCTCGGCGACGTCGCCGTCGTGCGGCGCCAGCTCGATGTTGGCATTGACGCACAGACAGCCGCGGCGGCCGTCCTTGGCGGTGTGCTCGAACACCTCGTCGACGAACTCGGTGATCGCCCGCAGCGGCGACGTGGCCCCGGCGAGGTGCGCGGTCAGCTCCTCGAAGGTCTGCTGCTGGTAGCGGCGCAGCGCCGTCAGGTAGAGCTGGTGCTTGTCGCCGAACGTCGCGTAGAGGCTCGCCTTCTGGATCCCCATGCCGGCGACCAGGTCCTGCATCGAGGTCGCCGCGTAGCCCTTCCGCCAGAACACCTCGAGGGCGCTCTGCAGGGCTTCGTCGACGTCGAACTCCTTGGGCCGGGCCATGATGGCGCAGATACTAGACCGTGCGGTCCGGAACGAAAGGGGCGACCTGGGCGCGGGCAGTGGACGCATCGAGCACTCCGGCCGGTGACTCCACTTGACGAAGGCGAGGCAAGGCGCGACACCGCTCACCTGCATCGCGGAAGCAGAACGATGGGTCTCGATTCCAATCCCAGGAGCGACATCGTCGCGGCCGTGCAAGCCTTGGGCTTGCAGGTGACCGACCCGGACTTGCATGGTCGGCGGGTTGCAGCCGAGTCCGCGAGCTTCCGTGTCGTCGTCAGCGACGAACGAGATCAGCCGCCCTGGGAGAGTCGTGGGCTGGTCCTCGACTTCATGGCCAAGGAACCCGGTGCGGGCGATTGGCCGTTCACGGTCGACGAAGCCCAGCGACTCGCCGGCCTGCCACCGGTGCGCTTCGACCAGACCGTGGCCAGCTTCCGCGTGAGCATGAAGCGACTCTCGGCCCTGACGAAGCCGCTCGACCAGGCCCTCGCCGCCTTTCGAGGACGCGGTGATGAGCTTCGCGCGGTCCTGCGCAGGCTTCGGTTCCCTTCGTAGATCCCCACGTTCCCTGCGGTCGGAACCATCGCCCTCATGGCGAGACTCGTGGCTTCCAGCCGCCCAGCACCTGGCGGGACCCGCTTGACCGTTCCTTGACAGCTCGCCGGCGGCAGCGCCTAGCCTCCGCGCATCGTCCCGCCGCCGCACAAAAGCACCCCGCACAACCGCGCCCTGCGCGCCTCGCTCCTGCTGCTGCTCGCCTGCGGCGGGGTCGCGGCCGTGCTCGGCTTCCTGTCGTGGCGTGCGGCCAGCAGCGAACAGCAGCTGCGCGCGGTCGAACGCGAACGCGCCGATGCGGTCGCCGAACGCCTGCTGCAGCGGGCTCCCGGCTCGGCGGCGGCGTTCGCCTTGGT
>CANGSN010000001.1 GCA_947455805.1 Planctomycetota bacterium | reverse complement strand
GGCAGCGCCCCGTCGCGCATCAGCTGGCCGAGGAACAGCACCACCGACTGCGTGCGGCCGACGGCGAACGCCGGCACCACGACGCGGCCGCCGTCGTGCTGCTCCTCGGCGACGATGCGCGCGAGCTCGGCCATCATGTCGACCTTCTGCTCGTGCAGACGATCGCCGTAGGTCGACTCGGTGATCAGCACGTCGCACTCGGGGATGCGCGCCGGATCGCGCAGGATCGGCAGGTTCTTCCGGCCGTGGTCGCCGGTGAACACGATGCGCCGCTTGCGGCGACCGACCTCGGTGTCCATCACCACCATCGCCGCGCCGAGGATGTGGCCGGCCTCGAGGAACTCGACGCGCAGCTGCGGCATCACCTGGAACTGCTGGTCGTACGGCACCGGCTTGACCAGGCGCAGCGTGCGTTCGACGTCCTCGACCTCGTAGAGCGGCTCGGCGTGGTGGCCGCGCTTCCTCAGATGCTTCGCGTCCTGCGCCTGGATGTGCGCGGAGTCGAGCAACATCATCCGCAACATGTCGGCGGTCGCGTCGGTGCACCAGATCGGCCCGGCGAAGCCGTCCTTGACCAGCCGCGGCAACGCTCCGCAATGGTCGATGTGCGCGTGCGACAGCACCAGCGCGTCGACCTCGCGGCCGGCGATCGGCAGGCGGCGGTTCTGTTCCTCGGCGATGCGGCGCGGGCCCTGCACCAGGCCGCAGTCGAGCAGCACGCGCGAGCCGGCGATGCGCAGCAGGTGCTTGGTGCCGGTGACGTGGCGCGCGGCGCCGAGGAACTGCAGCTGCAGCTCGTCCGTGTGGCCCTTGCTCACGTGCGCACCGTGACCGTGCGGGTGGTCACCGTGAGCGGCAACAGCAAGGTGGTCAGCAGCAGGTCGGTGAGCGAGAAGCGCGTGTCGATCGCGTAGCTGGTCAGCTCCGGAGCGAACCGCTGGGTGTCGACCTCGTTGACCTGCAGCAGCCCGAACAGCACGTAGTACTGCCGCTCCGAGGTGCTGCCGGTGCCGGTCGGGCCGAGGCCGACGACGTGCTGGTGCGACACGCACCCACTGGCGGCGAACGAGAGGGCGACGGCCAACGCCGTGCGCACCGTGGTCGAAGAAGCGTTCACGGCTTCGTTCTAACGCGCCGACGGGGGCGGCGACGAGGGGCTTTCGCGACCGGGTGGCGGCAGGTCGGAAGGCGACGCCGGAGGCGCCGTCGCTTCATCGACGGGGGGCAGTGCGAACCCGGCGGTGGCCATGGCCTGCGCTTCTGCCGCGAGCCGGGCCCGGCGCAGTTCCTCGGCCTGGCGCTCACGTTCTTCGCTCTCCGCCATCCGACGCGCAGCGCGCGACTCCGACTGCAGGCGGCGCCGCAGCGCCAGCACCAGCAACGGCAGGATCGCGACCAGCACCAGGTCGAAGCAACTGTGGAACAGCACGCGCCACGGCGCCCCGGAGTGCAACACCTTGTCGCGCCACGCCTCGGCCAGGTCGAGCGTCGTACGCTGCGTCATGCCGACGAGCGCGCCTTCGAAGCCGATGTCGCGATCGACCGCGGCGACGACCCGCAGCAGCGCGGGCAGGCCGTAGCGTTCGTGGAGCCAGGCGACGTACGAGTAGCTCTGCGCATAGGCGGTGCGCAGCGCTGGCTGAGTGGTCGGGAACTTGTGGCGAAGCTGCTCGAACGACAGCAGCGTGCGGTTCAGCAGCCGGAAGACGAGCTCTTCCTCGCGCACGTGCAGGTAGGTGTCGCCGGCCAGCACCTGGGCCAGCCCTTCGTGGAACCAGCGTGGGATCAGACGGCCGAACTCGCCGGCGTACTGGTCGAGCAGTTCGTGCACCAGTTCGTGGGCGACGACACCGGCAAGCGTGTTGCCGCTGCCGGCCACCTCGTCGCGCACGATGTGGATCTGGTGCATGCCGAGCAGCGCGAAGCCGGCGGCGTCCTCGTGCAGGGAGGTGACCATGGCGTCCGGCAGGTGCTCGCGATCGGCGTGCACGAACACGTGGAAGCGCCGCTGCAACGGCCTCTGGAAGGCCCGCTGCAGGCGCGGCAGGCCGCTGGCCACCGCTTCGCGCACCCGTTGCAGGTCGCCGTCGTCGACCTTGCCCGTGCCCGCGACCACGTCCACGAAGGACGACAGCTCTGCATCCGTCGCGGTCGGGCGGTCGATCTCGCGGTGGCACGCCGGTGCAAGAAGGAGCAACAGCGCGGCAAACAGGCGTGAAATCGCGGGCAGAAACACGGGTAGGCTCCCGTCATAGGCCGCCGCGGCGGCCGGAGAAGAGCCCCGTTCCCGACCTCGGAGTCCAACCGATGAAAGCCTGGAAGCTGCTGTTGCCCGTTCCGCTGGTGTTCGCCCTCGCCATGGTGCCGCAGGACCCCGCCGGCGATGCCGAAGTCGCGACGATCATGACGATCTCCGATTTCCAATACGTGACGCTGCAGGGGAACGTGACGACGGTGCCGTCCAAGAACGTGGTCGAGATCCGCTACCTCGAAGACCACAACGAGCACATCCGGCTCGAGCTGCTCTACGACAACGGCGACTACTCGATGATCGACGCGCAGACGTTCCACGTGCTGCGCTCGGGGACCACGCAGCGTGAAGTGAAGCTCGTCCGCGGCAAGCGCTCGAAGCTGCGCTTCCCCAAGCTGCCGTGAGTCCGCGCGCGAACGGGTGACGACGGCGCGTTGGCACCGGCCGCTCGCAGATCGGCCGGACGACCTTCACCGCCACGACGGCGCCGACCGAAAACCCCGCGGGCAGAGGGTCGGGTCGCCGTCGTTCCATGAGTCGATCCCACCCACCACTGCAGCAACACCTGCTGACGCGCTCGGATCTCGCCCGCCTGGGCGTGCCGGCCGGCGACATCCTCGCGTGGCTCGCGCGCGGCGCGATCGAGCAGCTGGGCACGCTGGCGGGTGACGGCGGTGACGACCCGGTGTTCACCGCAGCACCCGAGCTGCGCGCGGACCTCACGGCGCGGCTCGCGTCGATCGGCAAGGCGGCGGTGGTGCTGTCGCCGTTGCGTGTGCGCTCGTTCCTGCTGCGCGCACTGCTGCAGCGGCAGACGACGGGGAACGAGCGGTCGAGCTCTGGCGAGATCGACTCCATGACGCCGACGGATGCTCTGGCACAGCACCTGGCGGCGACCGACCTGGCACAGGTGCTGCACGAAGCCGCGGCCGAACTCGAAGCCGACGTCGAGCACGTGCTGCGCATCGCCGAGGAGGAAGCGCGGCTCGAAGCGACGATCGGCGTGGCGGCCGGCGAGAACCTGGCCCAGCACGACGAACCGGCCGTCGATTCGAGCGGCGCAGCACACGCGGACGAGCGCCGCGTCGACGAAGCGAGCGTCGACGCCACCTACGACGAACAACAGGACGAGGGCGGCGAAGAGGAAGCGTGCTTCGATGTCGACGACCTGGCCAGCGCGTTGGGCGAATGGGACGACGAGCCCGCGCCGACCGCGGTGGCGACGTCGCCCGCCCCGCCGACTGCCATCGAAGCTCCGCGCGAAGAGGCGGCTGCGTTCGACGTGGTCGAGGCCGTTGGTGCACCGGCTGCTGCGGACCAAGAAGTCGCGGCGCGAAGTGCCGACCGTGAGACGCCGCCGGAGCCAGCGCCTGCGCCGGAACTGGCGTTCTCGCCGACGAACCACGGCAGCGACGCAGAAGAGCGTCCCACTGGCGAACCAATCGCCGAAGCACCGAGGATCGAAGACTCGCCTGCCGACGCGCTCGCAACGGACGACAACGAAGGCGCAGCGAGCCTGCCCCAAGATGGCGCCCGCGAGGCTCCCGCCACGGAGGAAGCGCCGATCGAGTCGATCGACGTTCCCCCGATGCCGCAGCCGGCAGTCGCGGCAGGCGATGCAGCTCCGGACGAGCCCCACGTCGTCGACGACGTGATCGAAGAAGCACCCGAGGCTGCCACGGCACTGGCCGCGGCGCCGAACCGAGAGGAACCGACGATGTCCGCGGAACCGATGGCGACCGAGCACGAAGACCACCCCGCAGCAGAGCAAGCCGCCAGCGAAGCGATCGCCAGTGCCGAAGAGGCGCTGGAGCCACTGCTGCACGACGAGGACCAGCCGCCGACCTTCGACGCCAAGGAGATCGCCGCCGCCTTGTCCGTTCTCGATCTGGACGCCGGTCCGGCGAAGACGCCGAAAGCCGCGGCAGCCGATCACACGGCTCCAGCGGCAGCTCCTGCCAGTGTCGACGCGGCGACATCGACTTCGCCCGCACTGGCAGGGACCGAGGACGCTGGCTCCGGGGCCGCTGTGGTTCCGCCGGCCGCGACGCACGCCGACGAAGCGATCGCAGCCGCGGTTGCCGACCCGAAGGAGGAGGAGCCAGCCATCGAGGCAGCGCCAGCGAAGATCGACGCCGCCCTGGCCGTGATCGACGAAGCAGCGGCCCACGCGACGGCCACGACGCCGACCGCCGCGACGCCGCCCACCGGTGCCGACGACGCCACGCCGGTGCTCGCAGCCTCGATGCAGCGCGTCGAGTCGTTCCTCGGCGAGCTGAAGGCCGCGCTGGTCGAGATGGCCGGCAGACCGCAGGCCTCGCCCCCACCGCCGACCATCCAGGTTCCGGCCACAGCGCCGGTCGACCTGACGCCGCTGGTCGGAGCGATCGAAGGTGGACTGCAGAAGTCGGCGGCAAGCTCGGCTGCGGCGGCGACGGCGCTGACCGGGCTCGCGGAGAAGCTCGACGGCATCGGCCAGCGCATCGAACGCTCGGCCGTCGCCGCGGAGTCGATGGCGCAGCACGCGCAGGCGCCGAAGGCGAACGCGGAGCCGGCGCGTTTCCTGGTCACCCGCAGCAATCCGGTGCCGCTGACGCTGCTCGCGGTCGCGGCGATGGTGACGGCGTGGTCGGTGCTGTTCTGGTTCAAGACCGGGTCGCCGCGGCTCGCCCTCGGCACGCTGATCGGCGCCAACCTCGTCGGCTGCGTGCTGCTGACGCCAGGGCGCTTCCGCTGACTCGACGCCGCTCCAACGCGTGAATGGCGTTCAGGGCCGCAGACGCTCGCGCGGCGTGACCAGATTGGCGAGCAGGCGCACGGCGCCGGGGTGCAACTTCTTCAATTGCCGCCACAGCGACAGCGCGCAATACACGAACTCGCCGTCGCCGGTGCGCGCATACAGCAAGGCGCCGCGCTCGCTCGGTTGGTCCGGGTCGTTGAGCTCGAGCAGCTCTTCGTACTGACCGGCATAGAGGCTCGGCAGGTAGAGCGCGCGTTCCTGCTCCCAGCCGTCCCAGTCGGCCGGTTCGATGACGTTCGGCTGCTGCAGCAGCACGTGGTCGGGGCGCAGCACGCGCACCGGCGCGTCGGCGCGTGTGACGCGGTTCTTGCCGACCACGAACGGGGTGATCGGCGCACCGACGAAGCCTTCGCCGGGCGGATGGAACTCGGAGTCCTTCTGGTAGAAGACGACGAGGCGACGGCCTTTGCCGGTCGCGAAGTCGAGCAGGCGCCGGAACCCGCGGCGCGCCGCCGGGCGATCGCGCAGGGCGCGGATGTCGACGACGATCGTGTCGAGGCCACTCAGGTCGGCGACGGCGATGTCGTCGTCGCTCAGCTCGGTCCAACGCACGCCGAAGCCGCCGACGCCGAGCACGTTCGGCAACGTGTCGTCGCGGCTGCGCAGCAGCCCGACACGCAGGTCGGTCGGCACCTGCACCTCGACCGTGTGCACCGGCAGATCGACGCGCGTGTTGCCGAGTTGGATGCGCAGGATGTCCACGCCGGTTCGACGGTCGGGCGGTGCCTCGACGACCAGCGCCAGCATCTCGCTGCGACGCTCGTCCAAGGTCACCCGGTGACGATCGACGGGGATCGCATAGCCAGCCGGGCCACGGACCACGAGCTCGCCTTCGACCGGAAACCTGCTGTTGCGCAGGATGCCGATGCTGAACTGTGCTTGGCGGCGCCCGCTCGGCAGCAACAGCATGCGCGGAACGACGGCCAGATCGACCGGAGCACGCTGCTCGACCGGCACCGTCACGTCCGCCGGGATCTCCAGATCGCCGAACTCGACGAAGAAGCGCACCCGGACTGGCGGCACGAAGCGTTGCGCCTGAAACCGGTGCGCCATCGGATCACGATGGTGTTCGTTGCCGAGCGGCATGCGCACGGAGAGGTTCGCGAGCGCCGTGCCGTGTCGCGCCGTCGCGGCCTCGATCGGTTCGAGGGTGACGTCGACACCACCGAGTCCCTCGACGCGCAACTGCACCGGTGACCCGGCGTTGCCATGCAACTGCACGGAGGCTTCGAACTCCTCGCCGGCGATCGCCGCGGTGCCGGGTGGCACTTCGACCTCGATGTGCACGCCGGCGGCCAGCAGGGTCAGGCGCTCGACCGCTTCGAGGCGAGACTGCAGGCGGCGGCGGTTGTCGTGGGTCTTGCTCGCGGCGACCAGCGCACGGATGCGGCGCACCAAGGTCACGAGGCGCGAGACGTCGACCTGGCGCTGCCAGACCAGATCGCGCACCCCGGTCGACAGCGCGACCTCGAGCTCGCGCGCCTCGGCTGGGTCGCCTTCCCACCGATCCGCATCGAACACCGACGGCAAGCCGAGCGGCCTGGGTCCGTCGACGGGAACCAGCTCCGGGGACTGCGGCTCGAGCCGCAGTTCGGCGTCGAACACGGCTGCCATGGGTGCCGGCGAACCTGGAGTGGTGTGGGCCTCGCGCAGGACGTCGTGCGCCAACCGCCGCAGCGAGGCCCCGCGCTCCGGCTCCACCTGGTCGGCGTCGATGCGCAGCACCCTCGCCGACGGCGAGCTGCCCGCCCCCATCAGGAACGTGCGCACCCGATGCGGTTCGCCGCTCGCCTGGAAGGCGGGATCGCCCGCCGCCCGGATCGCCTCGGGCAGCAGCTCGACCAGAGCCAGATCGTGGCCGTGGGTCTCTTCGGCGTGGTGCGTGGTCACCACGGCGTCGGGCCGCTCGGTGCGCAGCAGGCGCACGAGTTCCTGCAGCGTCTGCTCGCGCCCCCACTCGGCGAACGTCTCCGCCGCCGAGCGCCGGTAGCCGCCATCCGGACGGTCCAGATAGAGAACGTCGCAGCCGAGGCGAGCGCAGCCGACCTCGGCTTCGAGCGTGCGAAGACGTTCCAGTTCGTCGCCGCTCTGCGGGCCGGCGCTGTTCTGGCCACCGCCACCGCGCGTTGCCAGCAAAACGGAAACGCGCATGCCGAAGGTCGATCGCAGCCAGACCGCGGGCAGGAGGTAGCGATCGTCAGGGTGCGAGGCGACGAGCAGAACCCTCGCATCGGTGCCGGCGTCGATCGCGGCCTGGTGGAGAGCGATCCGACCAGCGGGCGTGCGACCGGTGACGTCGACCCATCGCTGCGCACTGGCGTTGGTGGCGAGCACGGCGAACGCTATGGCCCACCGCATTGTCTGCAGGCCCACCATCGCGGGTCAGACGCCCAGGCCGAGCCGATTCGCCAGCACGTCGGGCAGGCCCGCGGCCCGGATCTTCCTCTGCACCCCTGCGATGTCGTAGTGCACGCGCTTCACGCAGGCGACTTCGAGGTCCGTGTCGACCAGGCCGTACGCCGCCCGCGGATCCTCGTCGCGCGGTTGGCCGACGCTGCCGACGTTCATCAGCACCTGGTCGAAGCCGCGGTAGGAGATCTCGGCCTCGGCGTGGTTGACCATGTGGATCTCGTTCGGCTGATCGCGGCGCCGCAGGTAGATCGCCGGCACGTGCGAGTGGCCGACGAAGCACAACCGCGTCTCCTGTTGGTCGAGGGATTCGATCGCTTCGACCGCACTGATCACGTAGCCGAACTGCTCGGGCAGGCTGAGCGTGCCATGGACGACCGTGAACGTCGGCGTGCGCACGACCAGCTGCAGGCTGCGCAGGAACTCGAGGTCCTGCGGGCGCAGGCGTGGGCTGGTCCAGTGGATGGCCGCGCGCGCGAAGTTGTTGAAGTAGGACGTGTCGAGCAGCCCGAGCACGGCGGCGTCATGGTTGCCAAGGCACGTGATGCAGCCAAGCTCACGAACGATGTCGATGCAGGCCGACGGTTCGGGTCCATACCCCACGATGTCGCCGACCTGCACCCAGGTGTCGACGCGCTCTCGCCGCAGTGCGTCGACCACCGCGCTCAGCGCCTCGACATTGGCGTGGATGTCACCAAGAATACCGATTCGCATATTGGCCCGAGGGGTCGCTAGGCTCGATGGCGAGCACGGAACCGAGCGACAGCAGCGCCGGCAGGGCGCTGGATCCGCTCAGCTCGAATGTCGCAACCGAAGCTCCACAAACAACTTGTGCGCAGCACACGAAGAACGATCGCCACCCGTGCAGCGCCGCGGACAGCGTAGCGGCGACGGGCCACCACGCGAGCAAGAAGCGCACTGAGCCCTCGAGCAAGACCGAGCCTTCGAGAGGCTGGCCGCGTAGCGCGACTGCGGTCGCAGCCAGCGCGGTCTGCGCCACAGCCATGCTGCAGGTGAGCAGGCCAGTCACGGCGAGGCGATCACGCAGCCGCGGCAGGTTCGAGCAGCCCGACGCTATCGCTAGCAGAGCCAGCAAGGCCAAGGCATGGGCGCTCGACTCGATGAGCGGCAGTCCAGACCGGCGAAGCATGACCGGTTCGAGCAAAGCGCTCCAGGCCACGCCGAGGCCCATCATCAGCCACGGAAGCACGCCAGCGCGCCGAAGCGCAGCGACGAATGCGAGGCACAAGAGCCGCAGCCAAGGGCCGTTCATGGGGGCGTGGCAAACTTGGCTCGGTTGGCTCGGATTGTCAACACGCGCGCCTTGGCGTGTTTGTTCACCACCTTGCCGGTTGCTAGCATGCGGACGCACTCGAAACGAACAGGCGGCAAGTGCGGTCCATCGTCCTAGCGAATCAGAAGGGTGGGGTCGGCAAGACCACAACGGCCATCCACTTGGCCCACGGGATCGCCTTGAGCGGGAAGAAGGTCGTGCTGATCGACCTGGACCTGCAAGGCAATGCCACGGTTGCCCTGCAGGGAATGAGCATCTCCCCAAGCCCCGATCCTGTGCTTTCGGAGCTCACTGCCGTGGCCGAGAACCTGTGGCTGGTTCCTTCGCCGGGCGCGTTCGGTGAGGTGCCCCGCGATGCCAAGGTGGACTTCGAGCGGCTCAGCCAGCTCACCCAGAGCCTGGCAGCATCGATCGACTTCCTGGTGTTCGACTGCCCGCCGCGCATGGACGATTGGGGCTGGGCGGGCGTGCGGCTGGGCGATGAGATCCTGGTCCCTGTGCAGGCGGAGTTCTTCGCCATGCATGGCCTGTCGCAGATGCTCTCTTCGATCGAAGCTGCGGCGGCCGAGAACCCAGGCAAGGCCAAGCTCCGCGGAGTGCTGCCCACCATGGTGGACTACTCGGATCCCGTGACGGGTGAGATCCTGCAGGACCTGCGGCGCAACCTCGGCGATCGCGTCTTGCGCACCACGATCTTGCGCGATGCCAGCCTTGTGGAAGCAGCGAGCTTCGGCAACACCGTTTTCATTCACAGTCCAGCGACCAAGGCTGCCCTCTGTTATGCGCAGCTGGTCAAGGAGGTCATGCATGGTTGATCGTCGATTGGGTCGAGGTCTCGACTTCTTTTTGTCCGGAGGCTCCAAGCAGCCAGCTCCCTCCTCGGTGCCCCAGGCCAGCGTGCCGAGCGCCGAGCCAACCCGCCCCAACCCGGCACCAGCGAATGGGGAGGTGCTTCAGGTTCCGGTTGGCAAGCTGGAGGTCAGCCCGTTCCAGCCTCGCCGCACCATCGAGCCAGCCGAGCTCGCAGAGTTGGCCGAGTCCATTCGATCGAGCGGCATTCTGCAGCCAATCCTGGCCAGACGGCACGGCGAACGCCTCGAGATCATCGCCGGCGAACGACGTTGGCGGGCAGCACAACTTGCAGGGCTGACGGAGGTTCCAGTTCTGGTGCGCTCCATGTCGGACCAGGATGCAGCCGTTGCGAGCCTGGTCGAGAACGTGCAACGCGAAGACCTGAACGCCCTTGAAAAGGCTCATGGCTTCAAGGCACTGATGGAGCACCTCGGCACCACCCAAGAGGGTGTTGCCAAGAAGGTGGGCTTCGAACGCTCCACGGTTGCGAACTTCCTGCGCCTCTTGGATCTTCCGGCTCCAGTTCAGGAGCATGTTTCACGTGGAACACTGAGCATGGGCCACGCCCGAAGCCTGCTGGCCCTGAGCGAGGTGCAGACCATGGTGCAGCTGGCAGATCAAGCGATCCGGCAAGCATGGTCCGTTCGCAAACTCGAGGCCGAGGTCAAGACTGCACAGCAGGCACTGACCGCACCGCAAGCACCCAAGCAGCCAGCTCGAGCCAGACCAGTTTGGCTCAATGAGCTCGAGGAGAACCTGGTCGATTCGATCGGCGCACCCGTCAGCATTCGCTACGGTCGCAAGCGCAGCCAGATCATCATCGAGTGCTCCGGCCGCGACGAGCTCGATCGCATCTACCACCGCCTGACGCAAGAGCGCTCGCAGTCTGGCGAGTAGCCCTCCATCGATCTACGGTCGTTCCCGAGCGAATGGAACGGAGCCACCGTCGGCTCCGAATGGTCGGGCAGGGCGCGTTCCTGAGCGCTTCTTGGTAGGTCGGGAGCGAAGCGGATCTCACGATGCCCGGTGTGGGCTCGGATTCAGGCGGCCCGAGCAACAAGGCTCCAGGGCCAGCCTGCCAGCTGAGCTACAGCTTGGTGACCTTGGTGATGCGCACCAAATCGTTCGGCCGTCCCTCGCCGCTCTCGTCTTCCTGCGTGCTGCTCATGGGCAGCTCGCAGATGCTCTTGAGCACGTCCAAGCCTTCGACGACGTAGCCGAACACCACGCGCTCGCCATCCTGCTGCGCGTTGTCGTCAACGCTGATCCACAGGCGATCCACGCAGGATTTGCCACCGGAATCGCCGTCCGCCTCGGGGCGACCGCACACCGCACCTGCGAAGTGGCTCAGATTCGCGTCTTCGAACTCCACCTGGTTCTTGCTCGGCTCCTTGGACGCCCACTGCGTGCGATCCTCGGTCCGGCTGCTGTCAAAGCCGAAGTGGAGCTCCATGGGGCGCTTCCTGAGCTTGGTCGAACGGCGGATCTCGTCGACTGCCGTGCCCTCCCAAAACGCCGGCGTCGAATCGGCCAGCTTCATGAAGGCGTCGCGGTGCAGCTTCGCCTGGGGCATGAGGGCGATGACGAAAGAGCCCTTGCCCGTTTCGAACTTGTACTTGGTGGCGTCCGCCGGCACCTCGACACGGGCGAACTGTGCGGGCATCTGGAATGCCTTGGCGGCTGCGATCTGGTCCCTCAGCAGCTGCACCGAGCTTCCCTTCACCGTCGCCTTCAGGGTCGGCTTCCGGTTCGCAGTGGGTGGCTTCTTGTCGTCCTTCTCGGGCTCTTGCTGCCGAACCTGCGGGGGATACTCCGACTCCTTGACCAGCACGTGCTGCGGATAGGCGGCAGCGAGCTTGTCCAGAGTCTGCAATGCCTTGTCGAAGTCCTTGTCAACCTTGGACTTGCATGCGACGGCAAAAAGGTAGTAGGGCTTCAGGTGAGCTGGAGCCGCCTCGAAACTGGACTCCAACTTGGCCAGGTCCAGGTCCTTGAGGCTGGCCACGCCGCCGGCAAAGTAGGAGTCCGCGAGGGACTCCATTTGCTCCTTGCTGCCGTAAGCGGCTTTCAGGCCAATGCTTTGGGAGAAAGCAGCCCATTCGGCATCGACCCGGCCCTGATGGAGCACGCCCAGGTAGTACTGCACACCCATGGCGCCCAGGATGCCAAGCACCACGACGTAGAAGAGCGAACGGTAGCGCTCCCAGAGCAGGTTGATCTGGTTGGGCGCCTCGAGGGCCTGAGGAACAGCCTGAGGCTGCGGAGTGGGGGTAGCGGACATGGATTGGGCTCGGCCTCAGCGGCGCGAATAGTCAGTCGCGTAGTCGACGGTCATCAGGGTGGCGCCATCGGCGCGCGCTACGGAATACTGCACAGAGTAAACATCGCGCTCGAACTTCATCACGATGCCATCCTCGACCTTGCTCTCGGCAACCAGCTGCCAGTTGTGGGACGGCATGCGCAGACGCAGGTAGCTCTCGATGTCCTCGACCCGGCTTTGACCCGAATAGACAAGGTGGGCGGTCCGATAGCCGCCGTCATCGCGCGAGTGGCTCTCGTTGGCCCGGTCGCGCAGCTTCATTCCGGCCGGCACCACCACGTCCGCGAACTGCGTCGCCGTGACGCCGTATTCGCCCGAGCCTCCAGCGGACTCGCATCCCAGGAGTGCAGCCAGCAGGAAGGCACCGAGGGTAGCGCGCCGCAGTTCGTGGAAGGTTCTCGTCATCGGGGACCGCTTGCTGTGCAGAACGTCTCGTGTTCCGTGATAGGGGCGCAGAGTCTAGCCACGGCCGCGCGGCCGAGCAACGCCGCCACCGGGCCGCTCGAGGCGCGACGCCAAGGTGGAGGGATTCCTCCCCAGGGCGACCGGATCTAGACTCCGCGCGCCCTTGGGCGCTCACGGCGACGAACAAGGGCCAAGCGATCCATGGTTGCCTGCGATCCACCCCGAAGGGCCGAGTTGCTCGATCGAGCAACGTTGGTGCTGAATCGTTCCTGGCGGCCGGTGCACGTCACCACGGTGCGCCGGGCCCTGTGCATGGTGTTCCGCGAGGCCGCGCGCATCGTGGCTACGGACACCCTGTCCACCTTCACGTTCGAAGAGTGGCTCGAGCAGCCTGTTCCGCACGGCGCGCCGGCGATCCGCTCGCCGTCGCTGCGCCTGCAGGTCCCGGAAGTCGTCCTGCTGACGCAGTACGACCGCGTGCCGTGCCACGAGGCCCCGTTCACGCGGCGCAATCTCTTCCTGCGCGACGACTACACGTGCCAGTACTGCGGTCGCCGCTGCACCACCGACCACCTGAGTGTCGACCACGTGCTGCCGCGTTCCCGCGGCGGCGGCACCAGCTGGGAGAACTGCGTCCTGGCGTGCGTCGGCTGCAATGCCCGCAAGGCAGACCGCACGCTGAAGGAGGCCGGCTTGCGCCTGCTGCGGCCGCCGACCCGCCCACGCTGGACTCCCTACCTGACCCTGCGACCGAGCCAGCGCATGGAATCCTGGTCGAAGTTCACGACCGACCGCCGGCGATCTGCGAACATGTGACGCCCGTCGTCCTGATCGCCGATCCGGACACGTGCGACAGTTCCGGGACACCGTCGGCCACAGAGCCCGCCATCGCCACTTCCAGGATGGCGACGCCCTTTTTCGCAACCATCCGTCTCCCATGAAGCGCCACCAACCGTCACGCCTCGCCTGCTTCCTGCTGCTCGGACTGCCGTTGGCAGCGCAGGGGTCGATCGTCCCCTACCTGCCGAAGGACACCCTGATGGTGATGTCGGCGCCGGACCTGCAAGGGAGCATGGCGCGCTTCGCGCAGATGCCGCTGGCGAAGATGTGGGCCGAAGACGAGGTGCAGAAGTTCGTCGCCGACCTGCGCGAGATGGGCGAGAAGATGTTCGCGCAGCAGATGGACGAGGCGAAGCAGATGCACGCGCAGGGGCAGTTCCCGGTCGACCCCGCCGACATCATGGCGCTGCGCGTCGACGGCTTCACGATGGCCCTGACCTCGATGCAGATGACCAGTGGGGATTTCGGCGCGCAGGCCGACCTCGGCATCGTCGCCCACCTCGACTTCGGCGCCAGCGCGCCGACCTGGAACAAGCTGCTCGACATGGGGCTCGGCATGCTCGAGGACCAGATGGGCGGCATGCTCGAGAAGACGGAGGGCAAGATCGGTGACGTGCGCACCGTCAGCTTCCGGCCGAGCGGCGGCGAAGGCAGCTCGATGGCGCTCAACCTCGCGATGGTGCCGAACGGCCTGTTGCTCACCACGCTGACGCCCGACCTGCAGATCATCGTCGACGGCATGCAGAAGAAGCTGCCCTCGCTCGGCGCCGCGGCCGACTACGAGGCGATCGCCAAGCACATGGCGAACGCCAAGGAGAAGAACGAGTTCGAGATGTTCTGGCGCCCCGGCTCCACGATGAAGTCACTGTTCCAGGCGGCGACCGCGGTCGTCGCCGAGGAAGAGCTGGGGATGGTCGACATGAAGGGGGTCGAGCGCGCGATGAACGCCATGGGGCTGTTCCAGCTCGGCGCGTCTCGCACGACCAGCTCGTTCGTCGACGGCAAGAGCGTCACGCGCTCGTTCGATGCCCTGGCGGCGGGCACGAATGCGCAGGCGGTTCCGATCGACCTGAAGTTCCTGAAGTGGATCCCGAAGGACGCCGTCGGCTTCAGCTCCGGCACCATGGATCTGGCCTACTACTACGACCTCGTGGTCAAGGGCTTGGAAGCCTACGACGCCGAGCTGGCCAAGCAGGTGCTCGGCGAGCTGGGTGAGATGGAGAAGCAGCTCGGCTTCAGCGTGCGCAACGATCTCGTCGGCGCGATCGGCGGTCACTACGTCACCTGGCAGATGCCTGTCAGCACCTTCTCGGCGGCGCCCGAACTCGCGCTGCTGATCAAGGCAGACGAAGCGAAGCTGGTGCCGGCGCTGAAGGCCCTGGCCAAGGCGACGCAGGGCATGGTCGGGATCCAGGAGAACCAGAAGCAGGGCATCAAGTTCTACGAGCTGACCGTCAACACCAATCGCCTGGGCCAGGCCCAGGACTTGGGCAAGGTCCTCGACGTGATCCAGCCGACCTTCGCCTTCAAGGACGGCTACCTGGTCGGCAGCTTCTCGCCGAACGACATCAAGCGGCACTTCCAGCGCATGGACCGCGAGGACGACCCGAAGAACGACATCCGCAGCAACAAGGAGTTCGCCGGCATCGCCGCACAGCTGCCGAGTTCGCTCGAGGCTGTCTCCTTCACCGACTGGAAGTCGCAGTTCGAGAGCCTCTACCAGATCCTGGCCGGCGTGCTGGCGATCGTCCGTCCGGACGACCAGGTGCCGATCGACCTGCAGCAGCTGCCGGAGGCTGAGACGCTGACCAAGCACCTGTTCGCGATGTCGAGCTACACGACGTCGGATACCACCGGTCGCACCACCGTCACGACGAGCCCGTTCGGCCTGGAGATGTACGCGATGCTGTTCGCCGTCGGCGCGGCCATCGGCGGCGTGCAGGCTGCAAGCCGCGGCTTCTGACCGATCGCGACGCGGCAGAACCTCTCGTCAGAGTCGCTCCGAACCAGGCCGCTCCGAACCGACCGACAGCAGATCGCCGCCGACCATGTCGGCGAGCAGCACCCCGGCGGGCGTGAGCACGATGCTGGTGCCGCGCCGGACCAGGAGCCCGGCCGCCTCGTGACGCACGATGGTCGGCTCGAACGGCGACAGCGACACGGCCGTTCGCCGCGCGACCAGATCGAGATCGACGCCATCGCGCCGCCGGATGCCGAGCCACAGCGCTTCCGCTGCACGCTGGAGCGGCCGCAGCGTCTCGGCCGACGCCGCTCCCGGCGTGCCGTCGAGAACGGCGCCCGCCCAGCTCTCGACCGTCTTCAGGTTGGTGCAGCGAACACCGCGACGATGGCTCGACGCGCCCGGCCCGATGCCGACGTAGTCGCCCTGCAGCCAGTAGTGGTCGTTGTGGCGCGACGGGCCGCCGCGGCCGGCGAAGTTGCTGATCTCGTAGGCCTCGAACCCAGCCGCCGCGAGCCGTTCGCGCGTGGCGAGGAACATCGCGCGGTCCGTCTCCTCGTCGTTCGGCTCGATTCGCCCCTGCTGCAGGTCGCGGTGCAGGCGCGTGCCCGGCTCGAACGTCAGGTTGTAGCAGGACAGGTGATCGGGCCGCAGGCGCAGCACGCGCTCGAGGTCGGCGTGCCATTCGGCCAGCGTCTGGCCCGGCACGCTGAAGATCATGTCGACGGAGATGTTCTCGCACCCCGACGCACGCAGCACCGCGAACGCTTCCTCGGCGCGCTCCGCCGTGTGCGCGCGATCGAGGAAGCGCAGATGGTGGGGGTGGAAGCTCTGCACGCCCATGCTCATGCGCGTGACCCCGTGCGCGCGCGCGATCGCCGCCTTCTCGGCGGTGACGCTCTCCGGGTTCGCCTCCATGGTCACTTCCCGGCACTCGCCGAGCGGCACGTGGCGCGCGAGCAGTTCGAACAGCCGCCGGAAGCGCTCCGGATCGAGCAGCGTCGGCGTGCCGCCGCCCACGAACACCGACACCGGTGTGCCGAAGCGCCACTCGCGCACCAGCTCGGCCTCGAGCGCGTCGAGGAAGCGATCGTGCACCGAGCGGTCGTCGACCACGTACGAGTTGAAGTCGCAGTAGCCGCACTTCACGACGCAGAACGGAACGTGCACGTAGAGAGACGTTCCGTCGCCGGGCAACCACGTGCTGTTCGCCATCTGCACAGCTTGGTTACGGGGCCCGCGGGTGGAAGCAAGCCCCGGGCGGAGCTTCGGGTCCGCCGTTCACTCGGCGCGCGCAGCGCGTCTGCGCACGCGCGCAGCCGGCCGCTCCTCGCCGAACTCGCGCGACATCACCTCGCCGAGCCGGTCGAGCGCCTGTTGCTCCATCTGCCGAACGCGTTCGCGCGTCAGGCCGAAGCGCTTGCCGATCGCCTTCAAGGTCATCGGTTCGCCCGTGCCGATGCCGAAGCGCAGCTTCAGGATGCGGGACTCGCGCGGCTCGAGTCGCTCGAGCAGCTCGCGCAGTCGCCCGAGCTCCATCGCGGTCAGGATCTCGTCCTCCGGCGACGGGCTGCGCGTGTCCTCGATCGTGTCGGCGAACGCCGCCGCGCTGTCCTCGCTCATCGAGTGCGTCGGCTGCGAGTTGGCGAGCACGGTGTCGCGCACGAGGTTCCAGTTGTTCTCGGGCAGGTCGAGCTGCTCGGCGATCTCGCCGGTGGTCGCCTGGCGACCGAGCCGGTAGCCGAGCTCCATCGCCGTCGCCTTCCAGCGCGAGACGATCTCCGACATGTAGCTCGGCACGCGCACCGTCTTCACCGTGTTGACCAGCGAGCGGCGGATGCCCTGCTTGATCCACCAGGTAGCGTAGGTCGAGAACCGGCAGCCGGCCTTCGGGTCGAACTTCTCGACCGCCCGCATCAGCCCGATGTTGCCCTCCTCGATCAGGTCGAGGAATGCGAGGCCGCGGTTCACGTAGTTCTTCGCGATCGACACGACCAGGCGCAGATTGGCGCGGATCATGTGTTCGCGCGCGGCGAGGTCACCGCGCTGGATCCGCTTGGCGAGCTCGATCTCCTGCTCGGCGGTCAGCAGCGGCACCTCGTTGATGTCCGCCAGGTAGGTGTCCAGTCCTTGATCGCGCATGGCAGTCTTCCCTCGTGTGACTGCCGCGGTATCGACCGGGAAAACCAGCTCCTTCGCCCAGCACTCGCGAGAACGGACCGATTCGGGACGGCGGCGCACCAGCGCCGGCCGCCGTCGGTCCCGCGATGGCATCGCAGTCGCGCGCGCGACCGCGCCAAGTCCGTCAGACGAACGAGTAGACCCAGGCGCCGAGCGGCGTCGCGCTGATCACCAGCAGCACGCCGACCAGCAGGAACACGATCAGGATGGGCGTCAGCCACCACATCTTGTTCTCGGCCATGAACGCCACGAACTCCGCCACCAGGCCCCGCTCCTTCTCGCCGGCGGCCTTCAGGAACTCGTTCTCTTGGTCTTGCTTCGGTTCGTTCATGGCTCGTGTGCGATCCGGCTCGCAGCCGGGTCAGTATAGCTTGAAGTAGCTGGCGAGCGGCCGCGGTGCCGGTCGCTGGTGCCAGTAGGTCGTGCGCGACGGCTCGAGGCGGCGCCCCATCGTGTCGCGACCGATCAGCCGGAACACCAGGCCGATCGGCGTGAACACCAGGAAGTAGATCGCGACCAGCAGCACGTTCGAGACGACGAAGCCGATCGGGAAGCTGACGCACATCAGCAGCACGTAGACGACGCGCGTCAGGTGCAGCCAGCCGGCGAACGCCAGCGTGCACTGCAGCAGCGCCACCGCCCCGGCGACCAGCAGCGCGAGGTGGTCCCACGCGAACACGCCGGCGATGCGCAGCACCGCCGCGGTCAGCAGCGGCAGGCCGACGATCGTCACCAGCGCGAACTGGCGCAGGAACTCGGGCTTCGGCGAAAGGTCGATCTTGATCATGGCGGCGAGCGTTCAGTCGAGGGCGAAGCCGGCGAGATACTTCTCGCGATCGACGCTGGGCAGCTTCGTCTGCGCGGCGCGACGCACGACGAAGTTCTCGAGCACGAGGACGTCCATCTCGGTGCCGAGGAAGCAGCGCAGCGCGTCCTGCGGCGTGCAGACGATCGGTTCGCCGCGCACGTTGAAGCTGGTGTTGATCAGCACCGGGCAGCCGGTGCGCTGCTCGAACCGACGCATCATCGACGCGAGGCGCGGATTGCGCTCGCCGTCGACGGTCTGCAGGCGCGCCGAGTAGTCGACGTGCGTGATCGCCGGCACCACCGAGCGCAGCTGCTTCAGCTTGTCGAGGCCGAACAGGCCCGGCTCGACCGGCTTGCGCTTGTCCTGCCGCACCGGCGCCACGATCAGCATGTACGGGCTGTCGTGGTCGGGCTTGATGTCGAAGTAGTCGCTGGCGCGTTCGCGCAGCACGATCGGCGCGAACGGCCGGAACGACTCGCGGAACTTGATCTTCAGGTTCATCACGCTCTGCATCTTGGGCGACCGCGCGTCGCCGATGATGCTGCGCGAGCCGAGCGCGCGCGGGCCGAACTCCATCGGGCCCTGGAACCAGCCGATCACGTTCTCCTGCTCGATCAGCTCGCTGACGCGATCGGCCAGCTGCTGCTCGCTGGTGCACTCCTCGTAGACGACCTTCTGCGCGTCGAGGAACGCCTTGATGTCCGCCGGTTCGTAGCGCGGGCCGAGCAGGCTGCCGCGCTGCGCGTCGGCGGGCTTCGCCTGCCGCGGCTTGCCGAGCAGCTGGTGCCACACCATCAGCGCCGCCCCGAGCGCCCCGCCGGCGTCGCCGGCGGCAGGCTGGATCCAGATCTTGTCGAACGGCCCCTCGCGCAGGATCACGCCGTTGCCGACGCAGTTCAGCGCGACGCCGCCGGCGAGGCACAGGTTCTTCTTGCCGGTGACCCGGTGCGCGTGGCGCGCCGTGCGCAGCATCACGTCCTCGGTGACGCGCTGGATCGACGCCGCCAGGTCCATGTGCCGCTGCTCCAGCTGCGACTCCGGCTGCCGGGGCGGGGCGCCGAACAGCGCGTGGAACTTCGGCGACGTCATCTCGTTGCCGACGCAGTAGCCGAAGTACGACATGTCGAGGCGGTAGCTGCCGTCCAAGCACAGGTCGATCAGGTGGTCGCGGATCAGCTTCTCGAACCGCGGCTCGCCGTACGGCGCGAGCCCCATCAGCTTGTACTCGCCACTGTTCGGCTTGAAGCCGCAGTAGGCGGTGAACGCCGAGTAGAGCAGGCCGAGGGAGTGCGGGAAGCGGATCTCGCTGAGCAGCCGCAGCCGGTTGCCTTCGCCGACGCCGAGCGACGTCGTCGCCCACTCGCCGACGCCGTCCATCGTCAGCACCGCAGCTTCCTCGAACGGCGACGGATAGAACGCCGACGCTGCGTGGCTCTCGTGGTGCTCGGGGAAGACGAAGCGGCGGTTCTTCGGCAGGGTGCCGAGGTTCTTCCGCAGCAGGCGCCGCATGTTCAGCTTGTCGCCGAGCAGCAGCGGCAGCTGGCGCGCGAACGCGCGGAAGCCCGTCGGCACGAAGCCGGCGAACATCTCGACGACGCGATGGAACTTCAGGATCGGCTTGTCATAGAACGCGACGAAGTCGACGTCGCCGATGCCGATACCGGCCTGCTTCAGCGCGAAGTCGACCGCGTGCTTCGGGAAGCCGGCGTCGTGTTTCTTGCGCGTGAAGCGCTCCTCCTGCGCGGCTGCGACGATCTCCCCGTCGCGCAACAGGGCCGCGGCGGAGTCGTGGTAGAAGGCGGAGATGCCGAGGACGAATGCAGGCATGACGCGGCGAGTCGACCGCCGGAATCAGGTGCCGACGGCCTCGAACGGGCGACGGAGTATGCGTGCTTTGCCGCGGCGGTTTCCACGCGAAAGAACGTGAAGTCCCCGCTGCGCGCGCCGGCAGCGACGCGGGCATTCGCTGGCATCGAGCGGTGCACCGCGACCGCCGCGGCGTAGGATCCCGCCCCGTTCGCGCAGGCGGCGGCGAGACCGCGCCCCGGGTCGCGCTCGCATGGTCTTCACCTCGTTCGCCTTCCTGTTCCTGTTCCTGCCGGTGTTCCTCGCCGGCTACGCGGCGATCGGGGCACGCCATCGCAACCTCTGGCTGTTCGCCTGCAGCCTCGTCTTCTACGGCTGGGAACGCCCCTACTGGGTGCTGATCATGCTGGCCAGCACGGCGCTCGACTTCTCGGTCGCGCTGGCGATGGGGGCGCGCGAGGAGAACCGCGCGCACCGCCGCACCTGGCTTTGGTTCTCGATCGGCGCCAACCTCGGCCTGCTCGGCTGGTTCAAGTACGCGAACTTCTTCGTGCACACGACCGAGGCCGCACTCGGCACGACGTTCGGCTGGACCGACGTGCTGCTGCCGGTCGGCATCTCGTTCTACACGTTCCAGTCGATGAGCTACACCATCGACGTCTACCGCGGCGAAGTGCGCCCGACGACGTCGCTGGTCGACTTCGCCTGCTACGTGACGATGTTCCCGCAGCTGGTCGCCGGCCCGATCGTGCGCTACCGCGACGTGCACCGGCAGCTGCTGCAGCGCGAGCACTCGGCGACGCAGTTCGGCGCCGGCGCCGCCGCGTTCGTCATCGGCTTCGTCAAGAAGGTGGTGGTCGCCGACAGCCTGGCGCCGATCGCCGCCGCCGGCTTCGCGATGCCCGATCCAGGCCTGCTGCCGGCGTGGACGTCGCTGCTGGCCTACGCCGGCCAGATCTACTTCGACTTCTCGGGCTACTCCGACATGGCGATCGGGCTCGGCCTGATGCTGGGCTTCCACTTCCCGCGCAACTTCGACTCGCCCTACAAGGCGGAGAGCATCACCGAGGCGTGGCGGCGCTGGCACGTCAGCCTGTCGACGTGGCTGCGCGACTACCTCTACATCCCGCTCGGCGGCAACCGCCGCGGACCGCTGCGCACCTACGCCAACCTGATGGCGACCATGCTGCTCGGCGGCCTGTGGCACGGCGCCAACTGGCCGTTCGTCCTCTGGGGCGCCTACCAGGGCCTGTGGCTGTGCCTCGAACGGCTGCGCGGCCGCGCCGCGTTCCACGCCCGGCTGCCCCGGCCGGTGCGCATCGGCCTGACCTTCACGATCTTCGCCTTCGGCTGGTCGATGTTCGTCGCCCGCGACTTCGCGCACCTGTGGAACCTGTGGGGCGGCCTGTTCGGCGCGCACGGGCTCGGCCAGGCGCTGGCCACGAACGGCGGCACCACGATCACCGCCCTGACCGTGCTCGGCGCGCTGGCGATCACGTTCGGCATGCCGAACTCGGCGGCGCTGCTGCGTCGGCTGCACCCGGGCGTGATGGCACTGTTCGCCGTGCTGTTCGTCGCCGCACTGGCGCACTCGCTGGCGGCGACCCACCTGCCGTTCCTCTACTTCCGCTTCTGACATGGCGCACGACGACACCCCGCAAGGCGAGTGGTTCGAGGCGATCCCCGCCTGGTCGCCAGCCCAGCGTCGCACCGCACGCTGGTGCGGCATCGCGTTCGGCGCGCTGATCGCCGCCGTGCCGCTGCTGCGCCTCGTCGCCCCGGCACCGGCGGCGACGCCGGCACCGTTGCCCGCCTTCACCACCGACGAAGTGCTCAGCGGCGAGTGGATGGACCAGTTCGACCGCCACCTGAAGGAGACGTCCTGGCTGACCGTGGTGCTGCGCAGCACGCACGACGAAGTGCTGCGGCGGGTCGGCTGGCCACGCAGCGGCGGATTGCTGGGCGAGTTCGGCTACGAGACGCCGGACGGCGAACGCTTCGCGCCGTCGCAGTTCGCCGAGCTGATGGCCCGCAGCTTCATCGTGCCGGTGCCCGGCGAGGTCGGCGTGCAGCTGCCGCGCCCGCGTCTGCGCATCGCCCCGAACCAGAGCTTCTTCCTCTGCTACCGCGACAACGACCAGCTGCGCCGCGACTGGTTCGACCAGCACGGCCGCGTGCCGGTGCGCCTCGAGGGCAACGGGCTGCGCGAACGGCCCGAGGTGACGACGGTGCCGAAGCCGGCCGGACAGCAGCGCGTGCTGTGTGTCGGCGACTCGATGACGTTCGGCTGGGGCGTGCCGGAGGAGCTGGGCTGGGTGCGCCTGCTCGAGGACGACCTGCGCACCGATCGCGGGGACGTGCGCACCGTCAACTGCGGCGCCGCCGGCACCAACTGCGTCGACGAGTATGCGGCGGGTCTGCTGCACCGCTTCGCCGCGCTCGGTCCCGACGCCGTGGTGGTGGGGCTGTGCCTGAACGACCTGGTGCCGAGCAGCGGCCTGTCGGTGATCGCGCCGGCCGGCGAGACCAGCTTCGCCGAGGCGCTGCAGGGCAAGCCGAAGCGCAGCGCGCTCGACCTCGACCCGGCCGTCGACTGGGTCGACCTGCTGCTGAAGCTGCCGCAGGGCGAGGGGGAAGCGGCGTTCCTCTACCGCGACGACCAGCCGTTCGCGGACATGTGGTCACAGGGTGGCCCGCAGCGCGACCTGCGCGCGATCCAGGCCTTCTGCAAGGCCCGGTCGATCCCGATGCTGGTGGTGCTATGGCCCTTCCTGCAGGGACTTGGGGAAGGTCGAACGTACCCGTTCGAGCGCCTGCACCAGCTCGTCGCCGCCGACTGCGAAGCCGCCGGCATCCCGTTCGTCGACGTGCTGCCAGCACTGCGCGGCACACCGCAAGAAGACCTGTGGGTGAGCCCGGCGGACATGCATCCGAATCCGCGCGCGCACCGGCTCGCGGCCGGGCGGATCGCCGCCGCGCTGCGCGCTGCGTGGCGACGCTGACCGCCGTTCTCCACAGCGTGCCGGAGCCCGTTGTGGAGACGCTGACGAGGATGCGAAAACGAGGCGCTGCAGTCGCCTTCTCGTGCGGCATCACGACTTGCGCAAGCTGCCGGCCGGGGCCGCGAAGCCCCGCACCCCTACGCACCTTTCAACCGCGAAACTCAGAACTCTGAAATTGACCGGGCGGCACCGTTCTTTTACAGGGGCCGCCCCTCGGGCCCGGCCTCTCTGCTCCCTCGCTCCCATGGCTTTCGAGATGACCGTCACGCGGTCGTCACGGTCAGTCGTTGGAACGCGTGAGCACGTGCTGCGGTTCGAGCCGAGCTCCCGTGCAGCGCGCCGCCGACGAGTCGACCGTCAGCGGACGCGTCGATTCTTTCAGACCGCAACCTGTCCCCGCTACTGCGGAGGGGATGCACCTTGACCCTTCTGTTCCCGAAGTGGACCAACAAGCTTCCCACCGTGCTCGCGCTCGGTGCCGCCGCTGCTGGTCTCACCGTGGTGTTCGTCGTCAACTTCTGGTTCTCGCCGAAGCACACCGACGTGGGCTACGCGCCGTACCAACCGATCGCCTACAGCCACAAGCTGCACGCGGGCGGCCTCGGCATGGACTGCCGCTACTGCCACCGCATGGTCGACGAAGGCCCGCACGCCACCGTGCCGGACGCTGCGACGTGCATGGGTTGCCACCTGCAGGTCAAGAAGGACAGCGAAGCCCTCGCGCCACTGCGTGAGGCCTACGGCGACGGCACGGCCAGCAACAAGCCGATCGAGTGGATCAAGGTCCACATGCTGCCGGAGTATGCCTACTTCAACCACGCGGTCCACGTCCGCGCGAACGTCGGCTGCGCCAGCTGCCACGGCCCCATCCACGAGATGGAGATCGTGCGCCAGGACCAGCCGCTGAGCATGGGCTGGTGCCTCGAGTGCCACCGCGATCCGACGCCGCACGTCCGGCCGGCCGGCATCTCGGTGACCGACATGGACTGGAAGCCGACCGAGGCCAGCATCGCCGCGGCGAAGAAGCTGCTCGAGCCACAGGGGACCGACAAGTTCCCGGCGCTCAACCCTCCGACCCACTGCGGGGCGTGCCACCGATGACCACCGTCCCGACCCAGCAGACCGCTGACTCGACCATGAGCGAGACGACCTACTGGCGCAGCCTCGGCGAACTCGAGAACACTCCCGAGTTCCAGGAAGCGCTGCAGCGTGAGTTCCCCGAGGGCATCACCGAGGCTCCCGACGCGGTGTCGCGTCGCGGCTTCCTCAGTGCCGTCGCCGCTTCGGTGGCGCTCGCTGGTCTGACCAGCTGCCGCAAGCCGGTCACCAAGATCCTGCCGTTCAACAAGTCGCCCGAGGGCTACAAGGCCGGCTTGCCGTCGTTCTACGCGACGACGCTGACGCGCAACGGCTTCGGCATCGGCGTCGTGGTGAAGAGCAGCGACGGCCGCCCGACCAAGATCGAGGGCAACGCCGCGCACCCGGGCAGCCTCGGCGGCAGCGACCTGCAGCTGCAGGCCGAACTGCTGCAGCTCTACGATCCGAACCGCAGCCGCCACCCGTTCAGCGCGGCGATGCGCGAGGAAGCGGCGAAGAAGCATGCGGCCGACGGGCACGCGCACGGTGCGCACGGCGACCACGGCCATGGCCCGACCAAGGCCGACGACGACAAGGTGTGGACGGCGTTCCGTGGCTGGCTCGAGGGCGAGCAGTGGAAGAAGCTGGTGAACGCGCAGGGCGAAGGCCTGCACGTGCTGCTGCCGCTGACGTCGTCGCCGTCGCTGCAGGGCAAGATCGCCGGCATGAAGGCCGGCGCCATGGCGAAGGCCAAGTTCCACTTCTGGAACGCGCTGCACCTCGACAACGAGCTCGAGGGCGCGCAGATGGCGTTCGGCGAGCCGGTCGCGACGCACCACGACTTCAGCAAGGCCGAGGTCGTGCTGTCGCTCGACAGCGACTTCCTCGCCAGCGACGGCAACAACCTCGTCAGCGCCCGCCAGTGGGCTGACACGCGCCGCGAGCCCGATGCGAAGACCCTGGAGGCCAGCGGCCGCAAGCTGTCGCGCCTCTACGTCGTCGAGTCGAGCTACACGACGACCGGCACCGCCGCCGACCACCGCTTCCGCACCAAGAGCGGCGAGATCCCGGCGGTCGCGTTCGCGCTGGCGAAGGCCCTGGGCGTGACCGGCGCCGACCTCGGCGACGCGCTCGCGTCGTACGGCTCCGCCGGCTTCACCACGAAGGCTGGCAAGAACTGGTTGGACGCGGTCGCCAAGGACCTGCAGTCGGCCCGCGGTCGTTGCCTCGTCGTCGCCGGTCCGCGCCAGCCCGCGGCGGTGCACGCCGTGGTGCACGCGATCAACGCGGCCCTCGAGAACGTCGGCAAGACCGTCAGCTACAGCGCCGTTGCCGAAGGCCGCGGCACGTTGGCGAAGAAGTCGATCCAGGACCTCGCGACGGCGATCGAGACCAAGGCGTGCACGCTGCTGCTCTGCCTCGGCACCAACCCGGTCTACGACGCGCCCGCCGACCTGAAGTTCGGCGACAAGCTGAAGGCCGCGAAGGGCTCGCTGGTCACCATCCACCTCGGTCTGCACGAGGACGAGACCGCAGCGTTCGCCGACTGGCACTTCCCGCTCGCGCACGAGCTCGAGACCTGGGGCGACGCGCGGGCGCACGACGGCACGGTCTCGCTGCAGCAGCCGCTGGTCGCGCCGCTGCACGGCGGCACCAGCGCCCTCGAGTTCCTCGGCCTGCTGAACGGCGACATCCAGGAGGGTGACGAGGACCTGTTCTTCGTCAACCACGACACCACGTTCGGCTACTCGTTGGTGCAGTCGCACTGGCAGGGCGTCGCCGGCGCCAGCTTCGAAGCCTGGTGGACCAAGACGCTGCACGACGGCATCGCCCCGGCCAACACGCCGAACAACAAGCTCGCGGCGAAGACGCCGGCGCTGGCGTTCGGCGCGATCACCGCTGGCGTCAAGGCGTGGACGAAGCCTGCCGGCACCGAAGTCGTGCTGCGCGGCTGCGCGAAGATGGGCGACGGCCGCTACGCCAACAACTCGTGGATGCAGGAGATCCCCGAGCCGCTGTCGAAGCTGAGCTGGGACAACGCCGCGCACGTCAGCATGAAGACGGCGCGCGACCTCAACGTCGAGAACGGCGACCTGCTGACGATCGGCGAGGGTGCGCAGCAGATGCAGATCCCCGCGTGGATCGTGCCTGGCCACGCCGACGACAGCATCACCATCCACCTCGGCTGGGGCCGCAAGCTCCCGCACTGCAAGGTCGCCAACGAGCACGGCTTCGACGCCTACCCGCTGCGCACGCTGAACGCGCAGTGGCTGGTGGCCGGCGCCAAGGTCGCACGCGGCCAGGGCAAGCACCAGCTCGTCTGCACGCAGGAGCACGGCACGATGGTCGGCCGCGCCCTGGTGCGCGAGACGACGGTGGCGGGCAACAAGAAGGACTCGCGCTGGGCGCCGAAGCAGTCGCCGCTCGACCAGGCGGCCGCGCTGAAGACGGGCAAGGATGGCAAGCCGCAGAAGGAGGAGAGCCTCGCGAAGTCACTCTGGACCGAGCGCTACGAGCCGACCCGCAACGACGCCGAGGTCAAGCGTTCGCCCTACCAGTGGGGCATGGTGATCGACCTGAACGCCTGCACGGGTTGCAGCGCGTGCGTCGTCGCCTGCGTCGCCGAGAACAACATCCCGATGGTGGGCAAGGTCCAGGTCTCGCGCAACCGCGAGATGTTCTGGATCCGCGCCGACCGCTACTTCACGTCGCCCGCCGACACGAAGAAGAAGTCGGAGCGCACGCACGAGGACAAGCTCAACCACGTCGAGGACCCGCAGGTGCACAACATGCCGGTGCCCTGCATGCAGTGCGAGAACGCGCCCTGCGAGTCGGTGTGCCCGGTCGCCGCGACCGTGCACAGCCCCGACGGCCTCAACGACATGGTCTACAACCGCTGCATCGGCACGCGCTACTGCAGCAACAACTGCCCCTACAAGGTCCGCCGCTACAACTACCTCGACTACGTCGGGAACGCGCCGGACACGAAGCGCATGTCGTTCAACCCGGACGTCACGATCCGGCACCGCGGCGTGATGGAGAAGTGCACGTTCTGCGTGCAGCGCATCAACGGCGGCCGCATCCAGGCGAAGCTCGCCGGCAAGATGGTCGGCGACGGCGAGAAGGACGTGCGGGTCACCACCGCGTGCGCCCAGGCCTGCCCGACGCAGGCCATCACCTTCGGCAACATCATCGAGACCGCCAGCAAGGTCGCGAAGCTCAAGAACCTCGACCTGAACTACGGCCTCCTGTCCGAGCTGAACACGAAGCCGCGCACCACCTACCTGGGTCGCGTCCGCAACCCGAACCCCGAACTCCAAACCGAGCTGGCCTGATCCGATGACCGCCATCCCAGTTGTCGACGAGCCGGAGAACCCGCTGGTTCGCGCGCCCCTCGTCGAGGGCAAGAACGACTTCACGTCGGTCACCAACATCATCGCCGGTGTCGCCGAGCGGAAGACGCCGCGTGGCTGGTACCTGATGTTCGGCATCAGCGTCGCGCTGCTGCTGAACCTCGGTGCGATGATCGGCTACCTCGTGTTCAACGGCGTCGGTGTCTGGGGCAACAACGTCCCGGTCGCCTGGGCCTGGCCGATCGTCAACTTCGTCTTCTGGATCGGCATCGGCCACGCCGGCACGCTGATCAGCGCCGTGCTCTTCCTGTTCCGGCAGAAGTGGCGCACGTCGATCAACCGCGCGTCCGAAGCCATGACCATCTTCGCGGTCATGGCGGCCGGCATCTTCCCGGCGATCCACGTCGGACGCATCTGGGTCATCTACTGGGTGTTCCCGCTGCCCAACCAGATGGCGATGTGGCCGAACTTCAAGAGCCCGCTGCTCTGGGACGTGTTCGCGGTCAGCACCTACTTCACGATCTCGGCCCTGTTCTGGTTCGTGGGCCTGGTGCCGGACCTCGCCACCTTCCGCGACCGCGCTGCCAAGGCCGGTCGCACGATCGCGGCGCGCGCCTACGGCGTGTTCGCGTTCGGCTGGACGGGCAGCAACCGTCACTGGATCAACTACGAGAAGGCCTACATGATCCTGGCCGGCCTCAGCACGCCGCTCGTGCTGTCCGTGCACTCGATCGTCTCGTTCGACTTCGCCGTCTCGCTGGTGCCCGGCTGGCACACGACGATCTTCCCGCCGTACTTCGTCGCGGGCGCCATCTTCTCGGGGTTCGGCATGGTGCTGACCCTGATGATCCCGGCGCGTCAGTGGCTCGGCCTGCACGAGCTGATCACGCTCAACCACCTCGACAACATCGCGAAGATCCTGCTGCTGACCGGCACCATGGTCGGCTACGCGTACGGGATGGAGTTCTTCATCGCGTGGTACAGCGGTGTCGAATACGAGCAGTTCGCCTTCATCAACCGCGCCATCGGTCCCTACGCGTGGGCGTACTGGATCATGATCGGGTGCAACGTCATCAGCCCGCAGTTCTTCTGGATCCGAAGCCTGCGCCGCAGCCCGATGGTGCTGTTCGTCATCTCGATCTTCGTCAACATCGGCATGTGGTTCGAGCGCTTCGTGATCACGATCTCGACGCTGAACCGTGACTTCCTGCCTTCGAGCTGGGGTTACTACTCGCCGACGCTGATCGACATCCTGACCTACGCCGGCAGCTTCGGTCTGTTCTTCACCATGTTCCTGCTGTTCTGCAGGTTCCTGCCGATCCTCGCGATCAGCGAAGTGAAGGGCGTCATGCCGGAGGCCAACCCGCACCACGGGCACGGCCACGACGACCACCACGCCCACGCGCAGCACGCGCACGCGCACGCGCACCACTGAGGACATCACCCCATGGCCAACACCAACAAGTGGGGCGTCGTCGCCGAGTTCGACTCGGCCGCTGCGATCTACACCGCTGCGGAGAAGACGACTGCCCAGGGCTACACGCACGTGGACGCCTACACGCCGTTCCCCGTGCACGGTCTCGACCGTGCGCTGCGTCAGGGTCCGAGCCACCTCGGCTGGATCGTCGTCTGCTGCGGCATCACCGGCATCTGCCTCGCGCAGCTGATGATGTATTGGATGAACGCGGTCGACTACCCGATCTGGGTGTCCGGCAAGGAGCCCTATGCCTGGCCGTCGACCATCCCGATCACCTTCGAGCTGATGGTTCTGCTCTCCGGCCTCGGCGCGGTGTTCGGCATGTTCGGCCTGAACAAGCTGCCGCGCCTGCACCACCCGATCTTCCAGCACGCCACGTTCTGGCGCGCGACCGACGATCGCTTCTTCCTCGCCGTCGAGGCGAAGGACCCCAAGTTCGACAGCGCGCAGACCACGCGCTTCCTCGAGAGCATCGGCGGCAAGAACGTCGCCATCGTGGAGGACTGATCCGATGACTCGCACGTCCCCCGTGAAGGCCTGTTTGCTGCTGCTCGCCGCGATGGCCCTCGGCCTCGCCGGCTGCATGCGCGGCGGCATCTCGTCCGAGCCGCCGGTGCACCTGGTGCTCGACATGGACTTCCAGCAGAAGCTGCGCACGCAGGCCGAGGCCCAGTTCGAGGGCTGGACCGACAAGCGCGCGAGCCGTCTGCCGGTGTCCGACGCGTTCGGTCGCCAGATCGTCGTCGCCCAGGACTCGCTGCCGAACCCGGCGCTCGCGCACAAGGACGCCGCCGGCAAGTTCGTCACCAAGAACCCGCTCGCCACGGACCAGAAGGTCATGCACCTCGGCCGTGAGACCACGGTCATCGAGCGCGGCCAGGAGCGCTTCAACATCCATTGCGCGATCTGCCACGGCACGTCGGGCCAGGGTGGCAACAGCCCGACCGACGGGCACGGCCTCGTCGGTCGCCGCTGGCCGGTGATGGTGCCGACCTTCCACCTGCAGAAGGAAGCCGGCAAGGACAACCGCGTCGCCAACCTCACGGACGGCGAGCTCTACGACGTCATCGTCAACGGCAAGGGCACGATGCCGGCCTACGGCGCACGCATCAGCCCCGAGGACCGCTGGGCGATCGTGCACTACATCCGCGCCCTGCAGCAACTGAGCAAGTGATCGAGGAACGGAGAGCCCGCCAATGACCGCAATCGCATCGAACACGGCTCGGAGCCTGCAAGACCTGGCACCGACGATCACCGCCAAGGTGAAGGAAGGCGACCTCGCGAAGACGCAGATGGGCCTGATGGCCGTCGGCGCCGTCCTGCTCGCCATCGCCTTCTTCAGCGGCAAGCACTTCTACCACTCGTACCTCGTCGCCTACATGGGCGTGCTGGGCATCTGCCTCGGCGCCCTGTTCTTCACGATGGTGCAGCACATCACGCGCGCTGGCTGGAGCGTGACCCTGCGCCGCGTGACCGAGAACACCGCGGCGGCGCTGCCGCTGATGGCGGTGCTGTTCCTGCCGATCGCGCTCGGCTTCAACACGCTGTTCCACCACTGGGCGCACGCGAACCAGGACCCGGTGACCCACGCGCTGCTCGCCGAGACCGATCCGAAGTTCGACCAGGTGCTGGCCGGCAAGGCCAGCTACCTCAACGCCACGTCGTTCTTCGTGCGCGCCGCGATCTACTTCGCGATCTGGATCGGCCTCGCCGTCTACTTCCGCGGCAAGTCGATCAAGCAGGACGAGACCGGCGACCCGGCGATCAGCCTGCACCTCTCGCGCGTCGCCGCGCCCGGCCTGCTGCTGTTCGCGCTGTCGGTGACCTTCGCCGCGTTCGACTGGCTGATGTCGCTGGACCCGCACTGGTTCAGCACGATCTTCGGCGTCGCCTACTTCGCCGGCGGCTTCATGGCGTTCTTCGCCTTCACGATCCTGCTCGCCCGCTACCTCGGCAAGCAGGGCTACCTGAAGGAAGCGATCACCACCGAGCACTACCACGACCTCGGCAAGTTCCTGTTCACCTTCATGGTGTTCTGGACCTACACGAACTTCAGCCAGTACATGCTGATCTGGTACGCGAACCTGCCGGAGGAAACGCGCTGGTTCGAAGACCGCCTGCACCACGGCTGGGGCTCGGTCGGCACGATCCTGATCGTCGGCCACTTCCTGCTGCCGTTCGCCTTCCTGCTGTCGCGCCACGTCAAGCGCTCGAGCGTCGGCCTCGCGGTCGGCTCGATCTTCCTGCTGGTCATCCACTGCATCGACATGCAGTTCCTCGTGCTGCCGAGCCAGGGCAGCCACGACGCCGGCGGCACCGGCGAGAAGGGCCACGGCAACATGACCGAATCCGTCAGCTACACGCTGTCGCACTTCGGCGAGGACCTCGGCAAGTACACGCACGGCCTGTGCTGGGCCGACTTCGGCTGCTTCGCCGGCCTGCTGGCGCTGGTCGCCGGCTTCGTGCTGTGGAACGTGCGCCGCACCAACCTGGTGCCGATCCGCGACCCGCGTCTCGCCGAATCGCTGCACTTCCAGAACATCTGAAGCCAGCCCGCCAACGAACAGCCCCCCAACGAACAACCCGCCCCCCGGACACCGAACGGACACAGCCATGGGCCACGGCCATCACGACGAACACGCACCCGGCGCCACGCACGAGCCGGTGGTGCACGATCCGGAGAACGACATCAACGCCCGGTCGGCGACCATCTGGGTCATCGGCGGCACCGTCGTCCTGTTCCTGTCCTTGTGGGTGATGGTCCCGATCTTCGTGCGCGTGCAGGAAGCCGAGCGCGAAACCAAGATCTACAAGGCCGAGAACAAGGAGCTGGGCCAGGTGCGCGCCATCGAGGACAAGTTCCTGCACGGCGGCCCGGTCAAGATCGAAGACGTCGTCAAGAAGCTCGCCGGCAAGTGACCGGATCGAGTCCGCAACTGCACCATCGATGAAGACCCTCCTCGCAACCCTGCTGCTGACGACCGGCGCCGCCCTGGCGCAGGAGGGCATGCCGCCCACGTCGACGCTGGAGTCGCGCGAGGTCGCCGCCGACCAGCTCGACACGATCGGCGTCACCGTCGATCCGCAGCTGAGCTTCCTCGACGAGCGCGGCTACCCGTTCCAGCTGCGCCAGTGGTTCCCGGGCGAAGTACCGGTGGTGCTGATCCTCGGCTACTACAGCTGCCCGCGCATGTGCGGCCAGGTGCTCGGCGAAGCGTTCCGGGCCCTGAGCGACGTCGATTTCGAGCCGGGCAAGCAGTACCGCATCCTCAACGTCTCCATCGACCCGAAGGAGACGCCGGAGATCGCCAAGGCGCGCAAGACCACGTACCTGCGCCAGCTCGCCAAGATCGGCGGCGACGATGCGTGGCGCGTGCTCGTCGGTGACCAGGACAACATCACGAAGCTGACCAAGTCCGTCGGCTTCAACTACTACTGGTCCGACGCGACCCAGCAGTTCTCGCACCCGCCGTCGCTGATCTTCCTGACCAAGGACGGCAAGGTCAGCCGTATCGTCAAGAACACGACCTTCGAGCCGGAGGATCTCCGCCTCGCGCTGGTCGAAGCCAGCGAAGGCAAGCTCGGCACGTTCCTCGACGAGGTTCGACTCAACTGCCTGACCTTCGACTCCCGCACCAACACCTACTCACTCACGGCGAGGACCGTGATGCGAGTCGGTGGCGTCGTCACCGTCCTCGCCCTCGGGGCGATGATCTGGATCTTGCTCCGGAAGGAGCGGCAGCAGGCCGCCACGGCCCAGCCGCAGCCCTCCTCGTCGTGAGCACCCCCAACTTCCGCAGCCCACAGACCGCAGACCAGGAACACCCGTGTTCGCCCTACTGACCCAGGACCCGGCCAGGACTCCCGGCCACATCGAGAACCCGGCTCCGCCGCTGGCGGTCGACACGTACGGCCAACTGCCGAAGCTGGCGAGCACGTTCGACCACGTCGACGGGCTCTTCTACTTCACCTACATCGTCTGCATCTTCTTCTTCGTGGTGATCGTCGGCGTCATCGCCGTGTCGGTCGTCCTCTACCGTCGCAAGACGTGGGACCAGCCGGCGCTGTCGAACGTGACGCACAACACGCCGCTGGAAGTGGTCTGGACGGTGATCCCGCTGATCATCGTGATGGTCATGTTCGCGTGGGGCTTCAAGGGCAGCCTCGACATGACGAACGTGCCGGAAGCGGCGAGCCGCAACCTCTACAAGGCGACCGCCAAGCAGTGGAACTGGACCTTCACCTACCCGAACGGCCAGCAGTCGTTCGGCGAGGTCTGGGTCGAGGTCGACAAGCCGGTCGCGTTCGCAACCGAATCGACCGACGTTCTGCACGCCTTCTACCTGCCGCAGATGCGCGTCAAGCGCGACGTGATCCCAGGCCGCAGCCAGGTCGTGTGGTTCGAGCCGAAGGAAGTCGGCGACTACCACCTGTTCTGCGCCGAGTACTGCGGCAACGACCACTCCAAGATGTACGCGCAGCTGCACGTCGTCTCGGCCGAAGAGTTCGCCAAGAAGCCGTGGGACAAGTGGGACGACAGCACGCCGGCCGCTGCCGCCAAGAGCGGTGAGAGCCTCTACAAGCAGCTGTGCGCCAGCTGCCACTCGGTGAACGGCATCCCGGGCGTCGGCCCGAGCTGGAAAGGCCTGTTCACCAAGAACGCCGACGGCACCTTCACCGGTCGCCAGCGCGAAGTCCTGGTCGGCGGCCAGAAGCAGACCATCACCGTCGACGACGCCTACATCATCGAGTCGATCAAGACGCCGATGGCCAAGATCGTCGCCGAGGAGCCGTACAACCGCGGCGGCATGTCCGCGTTCGACAACATCGAAGACCGCAAGATCGCCGGCCTGATCCAGTACATGAAGTCGCTCGCAGAGGCGAAGTGAGGCAACGATGACCACCAACGTCCCAGTGATCGACACCCACGCGCACCACGCTCCCGAGGCGGGTGGGACCAACTACCTGAACAACCGGTCGGGCTTCTGGTCGTGGGCAGGCACGCTCGACCACAAGCGCATCGGCCTGATGTACCTGGTCGGCGTCTCCATCGCCTTCCTGTGCGGCGGCCTGTTCGCGCTGCTCGTTCGCCTCCACCTGTGGGAGCCGAAGGGCATGCTGTTCGACAACGCGCAGTACAACCAGATCTTCACGCTGCACGGCGCCTTCATGGTGTTCCTGTTCGTGATCCCGGCGATCCCGGGCTCGCTCGGGAACATGGTGCTGCCGCTGATGCTCGGCGCGAAGGACGTGGCGCTGCCGCGGCTGAACCTGCTGAGCTTCTACCTGTGGCTCACCGGCGCAGTCCTGGCGACGCTCGCCATCGTGCTGGGCGGCTTCGACACCGGCTGGACCTTCTACACGCCGTACAGCCTCTACACCCAGCAGGCCGTCGTCACGATCGGCCTCGCGATCTTCGTGCTCGGCTTCAGCTCGATCTTCACCGGGCTGAACTTCATCGTCACCGTGCACAAGCTGCGCGCGCCGGGTCTGACCTGGTTCCGCATGCCGCTGTTCGTGTGGGCGCTCTACGCCACGTCGCTGCTGCAGGTGCTGGCGACGCCGGTCCTCGGCATCACGGTGCTGCTGGTCGCGTTCGAACGCCTCTACCACATCGGCATCTTCGATCCGCGCCTCGGTGGCGACCCGGTGCTGTTCGAGCACTTCTTCTGGTTCTACAGCCACCCGGCCGTCTACATCATGGTGCTGCCGGCCTTCGGCATCATCAGCGAGCTGGTGTCGGTCCACAGCCGCAAGCCGCTGTTCGGCTACAAGCTGATCGCGTTCAGCTCGCTGGCGATCGCGATCATCAGCTTCCTCGTGTGGGGCCACCACATGTTCACGTCGGGTCAGTCGACGTACGCGATGTTCGCGTTCTCGTTCCTGACCTTCTTCGTGGCGATCCCGACCGCGATCAAGGAGTTCAGCTGGGTCGCGACGATCTGGAAGGGCTCGATCGCGCTGAACTCGCCGATGCTCTACACGCTGGCGTTCCTGATCATCTTCGCGATCGGCGGCCTGACCGGCGTGATCCTCGGCGCGCTGAACGTCGACATCCACCTGCACGACACCTACTTCGTCGTCGCGCACTTCCACTATGTGATGATGGGTTCGATCGCGCTGGCGTTCTTCGCCGGCCTGCATCACTGGTGGCCGAAGATGTTCGGCGTGATGTATGACGAGTTCCTGGCGAAGATCGCCTGCGCCATCATCTTCATCGGCTTCAACGCGACCTTCCTGCCGCAGTTCATCATGGGCAGCCGCGGCATGCCGCGTCGTTACGCCACCTACGTGCCGGACTACGCGCCATACCACGCGGCGTCGACGGTCGGCGTCATCATCCTGACCGTCGGTATCGGCATGATGGT
Source organism: Planctomycetota bacterium (assembly GCA_947455805.1). Lineage (GTDB taxonomy): Bacteria > Planctomycetota > UBA1135 > UBA1135 > UBA2386 > UBA2386. The sequence goes on along the minus strand of CANGSN010000001.1, from coordinate 12,659 downwards.
CTTCTACCTGGTGGCCTCGCTGTTCCAGGGCAAGAAGGCCATGCAGAACCAGTGGGGCGGTGTGACGCTCGACTGGCTGTGCCCGACCCCGCCGCCGCTCGAGAACTTCGACGTGCCGCCGAAGGTCGTGCACGAGGTCTACGACTACTCGACGCTCGACTACCAGTCGATGCAGACGCCGGTCCGCTGAACCGGCCAGACTTCTTCGTCCAAGCCGACGAAGAAGCCCCACAGAGCCTCCAACGCCACCTCGCTACAGGATTCCAAGATGAGTCATGACGGTCACCACTCGGTAGTGATCCCGGCGCCGGGACCCGAGTTCGTTCCCCACACGGTGGCGCACCACTTCGACACGCCGGTGCAGGAGTTCCAGTCGGCCAAGCTGGGCTTCTGGTTGTTCCTGGCGACGGAAATCCTGCTCTTCGGCGGCCTCTTCGCTGCCTACTTCTACTACCACGAGGTCTACCCGGAGACGTTCCGTCTGGGTGGCCAGCAGCTCGACTGGAAGCTCGGCGCCATCAACACGACGGTGCTGCTGCTGAGCTCGTGGACGATGGCCATGGGCGTGCGCTCGGCGCAGACCAGCCAGAAGCAGAAGACCCTGATGTTCTGTGGCCTGACCGTGGTGGGCGCCCTCGCCTTCATGGTCATCAAGTTCTTCGAATACAAGGCGAAGCACGAGCACGGCTTCGTGGTCTTCAGCGAGCTGTTCGCGCCCTACGACCAAGCGACCGGCTCGCTCGCCTGGTTCAAGGACTACGACGGCGTGATGGCCGGTGTGCCGCACGGCCACCTGTTCTTCGCGATCTACCTGACGATGACCGCGATCCACGGCCTGCACGTCATCATCGGCGCCGGCCTGATCCTCTGGATCATGGTGGGTGCCGCGAAGGGTCGCTTCCACAACGGTTACTTCCTGCCCGTCGACCTGGTCGGCCTCTACTGGCACCTCGTCGACCTGATCTGGATCTTCCTGTTCCCCTTGCTCTACCTGGTGCCGTGATGAGCGCCCACGATCACTCCCACGGACATGACGCCCACGGGCACGGCGGCCTGCAGATGGGTCACCACCACATCTCCAGCTCGGCGATGTTCCTCAACGTGCTGATCGCACTGTTGATCCTGACCGGCATCACCGTCGGCGCGTCGCGCGTGGACTTCGGTCCGGCCAACATGCTGATCGCCATGGCCATCGCCAGCGTCAAGGCGTCGTTGGTCATCGCCTTCTTCATGCACGTGAAGTGGGACACGGCGATCAACAAGATCGTCTTCCTGAGCTCGTTCCTGTTCCTGTCGTTGCTGTTCATCTTCACTCTGTCGGACCACGCGACCCGTCGCCTGGACGGCGAGCTGACCGTGCGCCACACGAACGTGCAGTACCAGTGGACGCAGCCGAAGGCCGATCCGAATCACGGGAAGCACTAGTCTGCACGCCGCCTATCTCCACTCGCGTCAGCCCGCCGATGCGCGGATCGCCCTCTGGTCCGACCTCGGCACCGAGGGTGTCGCCACAGCGCTGCCCAGCGATCTCGTCGCCAAAGTCGAACCGGTCGATCTGCAGCTGCTGATCCCGGTCGAGGAGACCACGCTACGCCCGGTTGCACGCCTCGCCGAAGGCGAGGTCGAAGACGACGAACGACCGCCCGTGCGCGTCGCCCCGGCGCTGTGGACGATCCCGGCGCTGGGCTTGCGGCTCGCGGACGCGCTGCCGTGGCTCGCTTCGTTGCCGGCTGACAAGCAGCCAGCACCGCTGCGCGCGATCGCCGCCCTAGCCCAGTTGGTCGAGAAGCTGATCGCCCGCGGCGACTACGCGCCGGCCCCGCAGCCTGGTGTCCTGCAGTGGACGCCGCACTGGAACGCGGACACGCAGTGGGTGCTCGCCGCCCTCGCCGACCTCGTGCCCGGCACGCTGTGCACGGCGCGCTTCGCCGTGCCCGACGATCCGGTCTACGCGGTGACCCCGCGCAACTTCGTCGTCAGCTTCGTCGGCCACGCGCTCGACCAGTGGGTGCAGGCGCGTACCGCCGCCGGTTCGCCGCCAGAGAGCCGCTTCCAGAAGGCCGAGCGCCTGCCGCGCGAGTTCTGGCAGACGCCGATGGTGCCGGTGCTCGAGATCCTGGTCCCCGACCAGCCGCTCGAAGAAGGCGCGCCCTGGGGCCTGCAGATCCTGTTGCGGCCGATCCCGACGATCGCCTTCACCGAGACCATCGAGAGCCTGCACCGGCGCCTGTCGGCGTCGCCGTTCCGCAACGAGATCGCCACCGACAGCGTGGTGAAGATCGAGCAGACGATCGACCGCGTCGCCGAGAAGCTGCCGTCGCTGCGCCGCGCGCGCAACATGAGCGATGGCCGCATCAGCCTGACGCGCGCCGAGCTCGACCAGATCCTAGACCACATGCCGATGCTCGAGAGCGAAGGCTTCGAGCTGCAGCTGCCCGGCATCGAGTCGATGCAGCGGTTGTCGGCGCGCGTGGCCATCGTCGAGGGCAAGGGCCAGGCGAACGACCCGCGGCCGTGGTTCGAGTTCCGCTGGAGCCTGGCGCTCGGTGACCAGGAACTGTCGCAAGCCCAGTTCGACTCGCTGGTCGACGCCAAGACGCCGCTCGTCTTCATCGATCGCCGCCCGGTGCTGCTGTCGCCGAAGGACCGCGAAGCGCTGAAGGACTTCAAGGCGCGCATGAAGGAGGGCGGCGAGAAGATCAGCTTCTTCGAAGCGCTCCGCCTGCGCCTCGGCGGTGCCTCGCATCTGCACGGCCTGGCGATGGAGTCGATCGCCAGCACGCCGCGGCTCGAGAACCTGCTGCACAACCTCGAGCAGGCGCGCTCGATCGAGAACCGCCCGCTGCCGGCCGACTTCCTCGGCGAACTGCGTCCCTACCAGGCCCGCGGCCAGGCGTGGATGCACTTCCTCGTCGACCAGGGCTTCGGCGCGTGCCTCGCCGACGACATGGGTCTCGGCAAGACCGTGCAGGCGATCACTGTGATGCTCGAGTGGCGCCGCGCGCGCCCAGGCGGCTATCCGATCCTGATCGTGTGCCCGGTCTCGGTGCTCGGCAACTGGCGCCGCGAGCTCAACCGCTTCGCGCCGACGCTGCGCATCGTGCTGCACCACGGCAAGGGCCGCGCGGAGACGGCCGAAGACTTCCGCACGATGCTCGCCGGCACCGACATCGTGCTGACCAGCTACAACCTGCTGCAGCGCGACGAAGAGATCATGGAAGGCATCACCTTCGACGGGGTGCTGCTGGACGAAGCGCAGAACATCAAGAATCCGACGACCCGCCAGTCGAAGGTGGCGCGCGCGATGCGCGGCAACTTCCGCTTGGCGCTGACCGGCACGCCGCTCGAGAACCGTCCGCTCGACCTGTGGTCGATCATGGACTTCCTCAACGAAGGCCTGCTCGGCTCGCGAACGCAGTTCATGCAGACGCTGGAGCACCCGATCGTGAAGCAGCGGCGGCAGGGCTCGATGTCGGCGCTGGCGCGCCTCGTGCGCCCGTTCGTGCTGCGGCGCCTGAAGACCGATCCGGAGATCGTCGCCGACCTGCCGGAGAAGACCGAACAGATCGTCACCGCGACGCTGAGCCGCGAGCAGGCGATCCTCTACGAGTCCGTCGTGCGCAAGGGCCTGCAGGAGGTCGAGAAGGCCGCCGAGGGCATCCAGCGCCGCGGCGCCATCCTCACCACGCTGCTGCGCCTGAAGCAGGTGTGCAACCACCCGGCGCACTACCTGATGGACGGCAGCGTGCTGCCGAGCCGTTCGGGCAAGCTCGACCTGCTCAGCGAGATGGTCGAGGAGTCGCTCGAAGAGGGCGACCGCTGCCTGATCTTCACGCAGTTCAAGGAGATGGGCTCGCTGCTGAAGACGCACCTGGAGACGTCGTTCGGCGGCCAGGTGCTGTTCCTGCACGGCGGCGTGCCGCAGAAGGAACGCGACCAGATGGTCACCGACTTCCAGGCTTCGCGACCGGACGGCCCGAAGCTGTTCGTGCTGTCGCTGAAGGCTGGCGGCACCGGCCTCAACCTGACCGCGGCCAATCGCGTGTTCCACTACGACCGTTGGTGGAACCCGGCCGTCGAGGACCAGGCGACCGACCGCGCGTTCCGCATCGGCCAGCAGCGCAACGTGTTCGTGCACAAGTTCGTCTGCAGCGGCACGCTCGAGGAGCGCATCCAGCAGATGCTCGATCGCAAGCGCGAGGTCGCCGACAGTCTGCTCGCCGCCGGCGAGAACTGGCTGACCGAGCTCAGCAACGACGAGCTGAAGCGCCTGCTGACCCTCGATCGCAAGGAGGCGATGGCATGAGCACCGAACGCAAGTCGGTGTCGCTCGGCGAGCGCTGGCGCCGCGAGGCGACGCGCGGCGTCGACGACCAGCGGCTGGCCGCGGCGCTCGAAGCACTGCCGAGCATCCGCAAGCCGATGGTCCGCATCCGCGCGGGTTCGATCCGCTGCGAGATGGAGGGCTCGATGGGCTCGATCCACGAGGTCAGCCTGCAGATCCGCACGCTGCCGCAGCGCGACTGGAACACGCTGGTGCGCGTGCTGCGCCGCAGCAAGTCGATCGTGCAGTCGCTCGAGGACGGCCGCGTGCCGCGCAGCTTCGACCGCCTGGTCGCGCGTGTCATCGGCGAGCCGCTGTTCCCGGACGCGCGCAGCGTGACGTTCGGCTGCTCGTGCGACCTGCCCGAGAAACCGTGCCGCCACGTGCTGGCGCTGCACGAACTGTTCGCGCGCCGGCTCGACGAACGGCCGTGGGAGATGCTGATGCTGCGCGGCGTCGACCTGCAGGCGACGCTGGCGAAGGTGCACCAGACCGAGCCGGAAGGCGACCTGCCGCCGCTCGCGTTCGGCGTGCCGGAGGAGCCGGTGCTCTATCCGGACGCCGAAGACGCCGACCTCGGTCAGGGCCTGACGACGTCGCAGGTGCGCTGGTTGACCGGGGCGCTGTCGGAGCGATGCGCGCAGCCGGCGCTGAAGGCGCTCGCGGCCCTGTCGTCGACCCCGGCCGAGCCGCCGGCGCCGGCACCGCCGCCGCCCGTCAAGACGCGCGCCTGAGCCGCTCCGAGGCTGGTCGCCCCGTAAGGGGCGAGCGACTCCGGACTGAGACGACGCAGCGGAGCCTGTGGCGTCGTTCCGCAACAGCGGGAAACGACGCGTGGCGGCGTCTCGAGAGGCCTGAAGATGGTCGCCCCGTAAGGGGCGAGCATCTTCAGAACCCGAACACCATGTTGACGCCGTTGCTCGTGGCCAGGCCCAGCACGGTGGTCAGGCTCAGCGACACGCCCTGCGCGGCGATGGACGCGTTCAACAGGCCGAGGCTGTTCGGAATCGACAGCGGGAACAAGCTGGTGCCGCCGACGACCGGGCCCGACGGGATGAGGTCGATGTCGAGCGCGTTGTAGGCAAAGCAACCGGCCATGTCGAACGGCGTCAGGTCGAAGCCGAAGGGGATCGCCGTGGTGCCGAAGGCGACGTAGGCGACCGGCGAGATCACCGGGATGTTCGAGACGACGAGCTGGAATCCGGCATTGCCGATGCTGGGCAAACCGTTGGTGCCGATCGTCAGGCCGTCACAACCGGTACCGTAGGTCGGCGCCGAGGCCAGCGGGGCCAGCGAGAACGTGAACGCCTGGATGCCCTGGTTGCTGCTCATCGCGTAGAGCGTCGCGACGGTGCCGCTGATGCCGCCCCACTGCACGGCGCCCGTGCCGTTGCCGTTCGCCGCCAGCGTGCCGCTGGTGGCGTTGGCCGTGACCAGCTGCAGCGGCGCGTTCGGGACCGTCAGGTCGAACACGACGACCTGCGAGCTGTTGGTGTCGATCATGGCCAGCAGCGGACGGCCGCCGATGACCGCGTAGTCCATCGCGCGGCGCGCGGCCGAGCCGGTGGCGAACGAGGCGTCGACCGTGGCCGTGCCACCACTGAACGTGGTGATGCGGGCCGGGTTGTCACCACGACCGATGATCGTGTCGTTGTCGACGAACGTCAGGCCGAGGCGGTAGTCGTTGCTGGTCGTCACCGTGCCCGGGACCGACAGGTAAGCCGTCACGGCGTTGCTGCCGTCGAGCGTGCCGATCGCGAAGTTGCTGGCGCTGACGTTGTTCGTGCCGCCGGCCGCGAACTGGATCGGGTTGCCACCCGAGCCGCCCTGCACCGCGAACGAGTCGCCGGCGCGCGTGACGCCAGCCGAGGCGTTGAACGCGACCGACGGCGGCGTGTTGCCACCCGTGGTGAGGCCGAGCGCCTCCGAATCCCACTTGTAGACCTTGAACGGACCGGCGACCGTGGTCGCGAGGTTGGCGACGTAGATCGAGCCGTCGTCGGCGACGCCGGCCATGTTGACCGCGAGCGTGCCGCCGGTGATGCCGGTGACGTTCAGGCCGCCGAGGTCGGCGCCCGAGTTGCCGTCGAGCACGCGCACGTTGGTGCCGCCGGTGCGCGAGACGAGCACGAGGTTGTTGGTCACCGGGTTGTAGGCGAAGCCGCGCTCGTTGTTGGCGGTGCCGAGCTGCGGGATCGAGAGCGGAGCGAGCCAGCCGTTCGTGCCGAACGTCGTCAGCGGCGTCAGCGTGGCCTGGGCGAGGATCGAGGGAGCGACGAGCAGCGCCGCGACGGCGGCGAGCAGGGAAGTGCGGGTCATGGTCATTGGGGCAATCGGTGGAACTGGTGTTGTCGAGCTGCGGGCAGAGACGAGGCGATGCACGAGCCGCATTGGCGATCTCGCGCGAGGCCGATGGCCGCAGCGGGCGCGACAGTTTGGCGATGTCTGCTCGCGGCGTCCACCCCTCCAACCCGCTGCGATCCATTGCGAGACCCCGCCGCGGGACCACTTACCGCTTCACCGCAATGCGCAGACGCATCGTGAAGGACGCGCGGCGAACAACGGACCGACTGCGCAGCCGCGCCGAGCGCGACCGCGACCCGCCGCGATCCGTCACTTCAGGTCCTTCACTTCCTTCACGATCCCTTCCAGCGCTTCCTTCGCGTCGAGGAACACCATCAGCGTGTTCTCGAGCTCGAACAGCGGGTTCTTGATGCCCGCATAGCCCGGTGCCAGCGAACGCTTGATGACGACCACGGTGCGCGCCTGGTCGACGTCGAGGATCGGCATGCCGGCGATCGGCCCCGTGGCTTCGCGCGCCGCCGGGTTCACGACGTCGTTGGCGCCGACGACGATGACGACGTCGGTGTTCTTGAAGTCGCCGTTGATCTTGTCCATCTCCCACAGCTGCTCGTACGGCACGTCGGATTCGGCGAGCAGCACGTTCATGTGGCCCGGCATGCGGCCGGCGACCGGGTGGATGGCGTAGCGCACGTTGGCGCCGCGCTTGGTGAGCAGGTCGGCGAGCTCGCGCACGATGTGCTGCGCCTGCGCGACGGCGAGGCCGTAGCCGGGCACGAACACCACCGACGAGGCGCCGTCGAGCAGCATCGCGATCTCCTCGGGGCCGGCGGACTTGATCGACTTGTAGTCCTTCGCATCCTTCGCCACCGTCTCCTCGCCCATGCCGCCGAGCAGCACGTTGGAGAGCGAACGGTTCATCGCCTTGCACATGATCTGCGTCAGGATCAGACCCGACGTGCCGACCAGCGCGCCGACGACGATCAGCAGCGGGTTCTGGATGACGAAGCCAGCGGCGGCGCCGGCGACACCCGAGTAGCTGTTGAGCAGAGAGACGACGACCGGCATGTCGGCGCCGCCGATCGGCATCACCAGCAGGGCGCCGAGCACCGCCGCGACCAGTGCCAGCAGCACGGTCGAGACCGTCATCTGGGTGTGGCTGCCGGTCATCACCATCCACGCGCCGAGGGCGATGCAGCCGAGCCCGAGGGCACCGTGCACCATGTGTCGCTGCGAACCGGCGAACGGGTGCACGAGCTTCTTGCCGCTCAGCTTGAAGTAGGCGACGAAGCTGCCGGTCAGCGTCACCATGCCGATGACGACCGTGGCCGGCGTGCTGACGGCGTTGGCGACGCCGGTGCTCCACAGCGACGCCTCGCCCTTCAGCCGTTCGTCGATGAGCAGGAAGGCCATCGCCACGAGCGCCGACGAGAAGCCGCCGAAGCCGTTCAGTGCAGCGACCATCTCCGGCATCTGCGTCGTCGGCGTGCGCTTGGCGATGACGGCACCGACGGCACCGCCGACGATCAGTCCGGCGATCACGATCGGCCAACTGATGTTGGTCATCACCAGCGCGGTCGTCACGACCGAGACCAGCATCGCCAGCTCGGAGATGCGATTGCCCTGACGACAGGTCTTGACGCTGGTCAGCTTCTTGATGCCGACGACGAACAGCACGGTCGCGAGCAGATAGAGGTAGATCACGACTGCTTCTCCTTCTTCTTGAAGGACGCGAGCATGCGGTCCGTGACCATGTAGCCACCGACGACGTTGATCATCGCGAACACGATGGCGAGGAAGGCCAGGCTCTGCGCGAAGAAGCCCTCGCCGGTCTCGGCGCACAGCAAGGCGCCGACCAGCGTGATGCCCGAGATCGCGTTCGAACCGGACATCAGCGGCGTGTGCAGCGTCGGCGGCACCTTGTTGATCAGCTCGAAGCCGAGCAGCGAGGCGATGACGAAGACGAAGACGAAGTAGAAGTCCATCGCTCAGCTCCCTTGCGCGGCGAGAGACTTCGCCGTCGGTTCGTGGCGCACCTGACCGTCGTGCACGATGGTCACCGCGTTCAGGATCTCGTTCTGCAGGTCGAACTTCACCTCGCCGGCCTTGACGAACTCGCCGAGGAAGGCGAGCACGTTGCGCGCATACATGCGCGAGGCGTCGGCACCGACCTGCGCCGGCAGGTTGGCGTCGCCGAGGATGGTGACGCCGTCGACGACGACGCGCTGGCCGGCGACCGAACCTTCGACGTTGCCGCCGGCACCGGCCGCCATGTCGACGATCACCGAGCCGGGCTTCATGCCCTTGCGCATCTCGGCGGTGACCAGCACCGGCGCCTTCCTGCCCGGGATCAGCGCGGTCGTGATCAGCACGTCCGCCTGCGTGATGTGCGAGGTGAGGATCTCGCGCTGCTTCTTCGCGAACTCCTCCGACGTCTCGCGCGCGTAGCCGCCCTTCGTCTCCGCTTCCGGCGGCGTGCCGGTGTCGACGAACTTGCCGCCGAGCGACTCGACCTGCTCCTTCACCGCCGGCCGGATGTCGTTGGCCTCGACGATCGCACCGAGCTTCTTCGCGGTCGAGATCGCCTGCAGGCCGGCGACGCCGGCGCCGAGCACCAGCACGCGCGCCGGCGTGATCGTGCCGGCGGCCGTCATCATCAGCGGGAACATCTTCGGCAGGTGCACGGCGGCGAGCAGCACGGCCTGGTAGCCGCCGCACGTCGCCTGCGAGCTCAGGATGTCCATCTTCTGCGCGCGCGTGATGCGCGGCATGAACTCGAGGCCGACCGCCGAGACCTTGCCGTCCCGCAGCGCCTTGATCGACGGCAGCGAGAGGCCGGGCATCAGCGTGCAGACCAGCAGCGAACCGGGCTTCTGCTGCGTGCAGACGTCCGGCGGCGGCGTCTGGATGCCGAGCACCATGTCGGCGGCGCTGCGGGCCGCGGCGTCGACCAACGTCGCACCGGCGGCCTCGTAGTCACCGTCGGGAAAGCCGGCGGCTTTGCCGGCACCACGCTCGACCTGCACGGACAGGCCGAGCTTCAGCATGCCCTTCACGGTCTCGGGGACCGCCGCGACACGCGTCTCGCCGGCCGCCGATTCCTTCGGCACGAAGATCACAACCATGGGGGTCTGCCTCCGTCGGATCCCGCGCACGCGCGGGCCTTCGCGTCGACGAAGGAGCCGAGCGCACGCGGGCGCTGACACTGGATGCCCGGCGCTGGCCTCGACGAAGGCATGGCGCGGACGCGCGATGCCCGAGACCAGTTCGGGGGTCGGAAGAGAATCAGACGCACGCCGCTCGCGCCATGGGGAATCACAGCTAGTCTCCCGGCACGAATGCGCAGTTTCGTCGCACGCCTCGCGGAACGAGTTCTCTCCGGTCAGGCACCGATCGTGATCGGCCTCGATCCGCGTCTCGACGCGCTCCCCGCGAACGTGCTGCCCGGCGGTTCGCCAGCGCAGCGCATCGTGGCGTTCTACCGCGAAGCGTTGCCGCGGCTCGCCCGCCACGCGCCGTGCGTGAAGCCGAACATCGCCTTCTTCGAGTGCTACGGCAGCGACGGCTACCGCGCCTACGAAGAGGTCGCGGCGATGGCGCAGCAGCACGGCCTGCTGGTGCTGGGCGACGTCAAGCGCGGCGACATCGGCAGCACCGCCGAGGCCTACGCCGAGGGCCACTTCCGCTGCAACGACGCGGTGACGCTGCATCCGTACCTCGGCCTCGACTCGGTGCAGCCGTTCCTCGCGCACTGCCGCAGCGAACGCGGCGGCAAGGCGGTGTTCGTGCTGGTGCGCACGAGCAATCCGGGCGCCAAGGACTTCCAGGACCTGCAGGTCGGCGGCGAGCCGCTGTGCGACGTCGTCGCGCGCGCGGTGACGCGCTGGGGCCAGGACCTCGAACGCAGCGAGGGTTACTCGCCGGTCGGCGCCGTCGTCGGCGCCACCTGGCCGCAGGAACTCGCCCGCCTGCGCCAGCTGCTGCCGCACGCGTGGCTGCTGCTGCCCGGCGTCGGCGCGCAAGGCGGCAAGGTGCAGGACCTCGCCGCCGCCTTCGATCGCCGCGGCCTCGGCGCGCTGGTCAACCAGAGCCGCGGCGTCATGCAGTGTTTCCAACCCACCGCCACCGACTGGCTCGATCGCATCGACCAGGCGGCGCGCGACTTCGCCCGCGACTGCAACGCCGTCGCGAAGGCGCCGTAGACCGCCCAGGCAATCCGTGACCTCGACCCTCCGCCACATCTCCTTCCGCCGCCTCGGCACCTCCGAGGTGCACCAGCGCTTCCTCGAGGACGACCGCGACCTCGGCGGCTTCCTCGGCATGCGCGCGCGCTCGGTCGCCGAGCTCGTGCGCCGCGCGCCGACCGGAGCCGGCCGCCTGCTGCCGCGCGACCTGCTGGTCAAGGCGCTGCGTGCCTACGCGCAGAAGCACGGAGCACCGCCGGAGGTGCTGGCCTCGGCGGAAGCGCTGCTCGACCCGAACGTGCACGTCGTCGTCACCGGCCAGCAGCCCGGCCTGCTCGGCGGCCCGCTGTTCACGTTCCACAAGGTCGCGACGGCGATCCGGCTGTGCCGCGAACTGAACGCGCAGCCCGGCGGCCCGCGCGTCGTGCCGCTGTTCTGGAACCACAGCGACGACCACGACCTCGACGAAGCCAATCGGCTGTTCCTGGTCAACCAGCAGCAGGAGGTGCAGCGCTTCCGCCTCGACCTGCAGCGCACCAGCGAACCGCTGCGCGGCATCGGCATCGGCCGCGAGATGGAGAAGGTGCTGGCCGAGCTCGACCCGCTGCTGCCGCAGACGGAGTTCCGCGACCGCGTGCTGGCGCTGTGCAAGCCGCGCCACCCGGACGAGACGCTCGGCGACCAGCAGGCGCGCCTGCTGTTCGAGGCGTTCGGCCGCCACGGCCTGCTCGTCATCGAACCGCGCGACCTGCCGCCGGAAGCGTTCGAGCCGCTGACCAAGTGGTGGGCGAAGTCGAACGACATCCGCGAGAAGGTGAAGCAGACCTGCGACGACCTCGCCGACGTCGGCGTCGACGTCACGCTCGATCCGTCGACGACGATGATGTTCCAGCTGGCGGGTGGCCACCGCGAACCGCTCGCCGACGGCGAAGAAGCCGGGCGCGCGCAGGACCTGAGCCCCGGCGTGCTGTTGCGGCCGCTGTGGCAGGACGCGTGCCTGCCGACGATCGCGTTCGTCGTCGGCCCGGGCGAACTCGCCTACCTGTGCGCGGTGGCGCCGCTCTACCGCCTGCTCGGCGTGCCGATGCCGGTGTTCGTGCCGCGCGCGTCGATGACGCTGGTCGAGCCGTCGCTGCAGCGCCTGCTGACGCGCTTCTCGCTCGACCTGCCGGACCTCGACCAGGGCCCCGAGAAGCTCGCCGAGAAGCTGCTGCAGAGCGACGACGGCAACGACGTCGAGGACGCGCTCGACGAACTGCAGGCGAAGGTGCGGGCGAGCCTCGACGGGCTGACCCCGAAGCTCACCGCGCTCGACGCGTCGATGCTGAGTGCGCTCGATCGCGCGCGCACGAAGGCCCTCGAGGAGATCGAGCGACTGCAGCAGAAGGTGCGCAACGCCCGCCAGAACCGCGAGGGCACCGGCATCAAGCAGCTCCGCCGCCTGTGCAACTCGCTGCGCCCGCGCAATCGTCCGCAGGAGCGCGTGCTCGGGCCGATCGCCTACCTGAACAGCTTCGGGCCGGGCCTCGCCGACGCGCTGATCGACGCCGCCGACCCGTTCCGCATCGAGCACGGCGTGCTGGAGCTGTGAGCATGGCGCCGCCCTCGCTGCCCGCCTGCTCGGTGCTGGCGCTCGGCCCGCACCCCGACGACATCGAGATCGGCAACGCCGGCACGCTGCTGCTGCTGCGCGCCGCCGGTCACAGCGTGGTGCTGCTCGACGTCACGCGCGGCGAGAAGGGTTCGCGCGGCACCGCCGCCGAACGCGAGGCCGAAGCCGCGGCGGCGACGCAGCGCCTCGGCGCGCTCGTTCGCGGCAACCTGGGCCTGCCCGACACCGGCGTGCGCGT